>JAFSXO010000222.1 GCA_017444045.1 bacterium
ATTTTACTGGCAATATAATGTAATGCATGTTGTCCATATATTCACTAAATTGTATGCTGCTCCTTGTAGATATATAGCATAATGAATGGCGCTGAAGCAATGTCGTTTAGTTAAGCTTATGATGGTATAATTCACGATTATCGTGATCATATCAAAGCGCGTAACCAGTTCCGCGCAAGGCACCACCGAGCGTAGCGAAGCAGTGACGTAGCGGAAGCTGGTGCAGCGCGAATACATAAACAAAATGCTGGTTTCACAATATTGCCGTCAGAGATATGCTTCTTTATAAAAGAATATTGCGCTTTTGCTAGAATCGATAGTGTATATTTTGCGCAGCGCGCAGTCAGTTCCGCGGAAGGCACCTCTGAGCGCAGCCCAAATGCGGTCGCGAGCCACTGAATGTCATTTAATTTTAAACCTATGTAGGCATCGTTCATAGCTGTTGTGAGAGCTCAAAGCGCGTAACTAGTTCCGCGCAAGGCACCTCTGAGCGCAGCGAAGCAGTGCCGGCGCGGAAGCTAGTGCAGCGCTAAGTTCAGCGTAACGTACTAACTAAATGACATTGAGTATCATTGGCAAACCGCTAGCTGATATTTGTTGGAATCACTAACTGATATTTGAAGTAAGTAAAGGCAGGTCACTATGTCTGAATTGAATGCTGTTCAAGCCTATGCAAAAAACGAGACTAATTGTCGGTTCTTCTTCGATAAGCTCTGTGAAATTTTGCGCTGTCAGACGGTCTCTGCCGATTCCCGTCACGCCGGCGATATGGAAAAGTGCGCGGACTGGCTGGCCCGCTTTGGCCGTGAGCATTTGGGCATGGCCGAGACCAAGGTCGTGCCGACAGAGGGGCATCCTTGCGTAATTATGCACAGCCCGGAGCTTCCCGATGCGCCCCGCGTGCTCATTTACGGGCATTATGACGTTCAGCCCGCCGAAGATACGGAGCTGTGGCACACCGAACCCTTTGAACCCTGCCTGAAAGACGGGGTTTTGTACGGCCGGGGCACCAGCGATGATAAAGGCCAGTTCTTTGTGTGGCTCAGCGCCCTAAAGACGCTCTGGGCGGTAAACGGCAGCTATCCTCTGAACATAACCGTAATGCTTGAGGGCGAAGAAGAAGTAGGCAGCGCTCACTTCGCTTCGGTGCTGGAAGCGCACAGCCAGGAGCTTAAGAGCGACGTGGTGATCATCTCCGACACCAACAGCGTGGTTAAGGGCGTGCCCATTCTGCATTATTCCCTGCGCGGGGTCATGTGCTTTGAAGTCCGCCTGCGCACCGCCGACTGCGATTTGCATTCCGGAATCCACGGCGGCGTATGCAGCAATGCCCCGCGGGAAATGGCCAAGCTCATCGCCAAGCTTCACGATGAGAACAGCCATGTGACCGTCCCTGGCTTTTACGATGGCGTCTTAGAAATAGAGCCTTGGGAGAAGGAGCGCCTGGAAAAGGTGCCCTTCGATGGCGAGGAATATTCCGCCCAGCTGGGGGCTGAGCTGTATGGCGAAGCTGGATATACAACTAATGAGCGGCGCTGGTTCCGTCCGACCCTGGACTGCAATGGCATCTGCGGCGGCTACACGGGCGAAGGCTCTAAAACGATTATACCCGCGTTCTGTTCGGCTAAATTCAGTGCGCGTCTGGTCGCGCATCAGCAGCCGCAGCACATTATGGACTGTCTGGAAAAATGGTTTAAGGACAACACTCCTTCGCGGGCTAAAATGGAGTTCGTGCGCGGAGATATGACGTCTCCGTATCTGCTGGAGCAGAGCGGCGTAGGGGCCAAGCTGTTTGCGGCCGCGCAGGAAGCGGTGCGCCGGGGCTTCGGCACCGAGGCCATAGTGTGCCGCAACGGCGGAGCTATTGGGGTAGTGGCCGAGTTTGACCGCGTATTGGGAGTGCCGACGCTGCTGCTGGGTCTGGGCAGCCCAGACGATCATACTCATGCGCCCAATGAAAAGTTTGAGATGAGCAACTTCTACAGCGGCATAGTAGCCGGCGCGGAGCTGCTAAGCATCCTTAGCCAAGAGTTAAAGAACCGCTGATCTCTATGTCGTTTTAGTTAGGCAATGGCCAATAGAACCCCATTATAACTTCCTTAAAGGCAATGTCATTTAGTTAAGGAAGCCCATTCTTCTTCCGCCCATACAAAACAGAACAAAGCCCTCGATTTCTTTGAATCAGAAAAAGAGGGCTTTGTTTCTTAAAGTTTAAGATTGAAGAAATAAATTGGCTATAAGGACAACTACCAACGCTTATTAGTTAAGCAAAAATCCGTCTAAACTGAATTAGATTTGACTTCCCAGAAAAATTGGGAGGCGTTTTTTTTTCTTATAGCCTGTCGCAGTAGAGAAGGGCTATGTATAAGCCATCTGATACCAGTCAAGCCTGGAAGATATAACCGAATGGGATACCATACAGGAAAGAAAGCTGCGTCCATGCTTCACAGATTATCCTGATATACTTGACCTATAGCATAGGATATGGTAACTTTTGCTCGAATATACATCCAGTATTAGAGTATTTGAGGTGCGATGCAATGGTGGATGTTTTCGATGTTGCTAAATGGTTTCTCAGCAAAGAGAGCATGACGCATAAGAAACTGCAGAAGCTGTGTTATTATGCCCAGGCATGGCATTATACTCTTTTAGGCGAACGATTATTTGCAGACGAGATACAGGCATGGATTCATGGTCCCGTAATACCTGCTTTATATAAAAAGTATCATGATCACGGATGGCGGGATATTCCGCAGAGCACGGAAGCTCCAACTTTTCCTAAAAAGACTGAAGAGCTGTTAGAGCGAGTTTACTGTACCTATGGAGATTTCACAGGCAATGATTTAGGGGGTATGACCCATTCAGAAATGCCATGGATAAAAGCCCGCAATGGTCTTCAGTATTGGGAGCAGAGTACGAATCCGATTTCCTTAGATGATATGCGGTCTTTCTATTTAGGATTATACAACGATTATCAGAATGACTAAGAAAAAACTTGTCAATACAGAAAAGCCGAAGAAAGCAGAGCCTTTAATCCGCCCAGAGCGAAGCAAGAAACTTATAGAGTTTTCATTTCGGTATTTAGACAGAAATCACGAGCTTTTTAATCTCGGTGCACCAAGAACAAAAAACAATAATCTGGGGATTATAGAGGCGAAATGGTTTATACATTTACTCGATGCTCTGAAAGAAGCTAGTAATAGAACCGTATCTGAGCTATCACAGAGTTCAGTACATGATTTACACTCTGTTGACCCCACAAATATAAATCCTAAGATACCAGAGCAACATAAAGATGAAGAATTGAAACAGTTCAGACTGAACAAATCAAGGGGCAGAGTTGTTGGCTTTCTAATTGATAACATCTTTCATATTGTCTGGCTTGATCCATACCACAACCTAACAAACTGCAGAGAACACCTAAAGCCAGAAAAATACCCTGAACCCGATATTTGATTTGATTAATCTTCAGAACAATAAAGCCTGCAAATTCTTTTACAGAATAATGTAGGCTTTATTTTTTCCTTTAGAGGCATACCGACCTGGCAGAAAAGACACAAGGAAGAAGAGAAAGCGGTTCGCCGTCTTTTATTGTGGATTGGATGCGATCCCATGCTATAAAGGAACCCGAAGAGTATCGCCACATAAAAGTGAGGAGCGATTTTGCCAGCGCCCAGGAGATAGAGTACGCTGATGCGGAGTCGTTTTTGTTTCAGAGCGGCTATTTAACCATAGAGAAAAAAGAAGATCAGCTGTTAACCTTGGATTACCCCAATCGTGAGGTCCTCGATTCTCTTTCAAGCATGTATATCAAGCTTACTCTTTGTCTGGATGCCGTGTGGTCGAAGCTGTAATTGTAGCCGATGATGAAAAGAGATGCGTCTCTTTATGACCCAATGTCTTTTAGTTAAGCCCATGTAGGTACAATGCCTGGCGGTTGTTCGTAGATTAAAGCGCGTAACCAGTTCCGCGCAAGGCACATCTGAGCGAAGCGAAGCAGTGCCGGCGCAGAAGCTGGTGCAGCGCGAATATGCTTGCGAAACGCTAACAAAAAGACTTTGCTTTACGGTCTAATGGTGTTTAATGGCATGCTCGTTTGCTAAAGTTGATTGCTAAAGTAGAGGCTGTTGCATTGATAATGCATTTGCGCTTACAATAATTATCGGTGTTTGTGGAGTATCTAACGATAATAAGGAAGCGTCAATAATGCATGAGATAATCGGCAGCGTTTGTGCGATTTTTAAGAAACTGGCCGACATTATTTGGGGCTTCCCCACTAACTATGAGTGGTATAAAGGTATTCCGATCATCGGAGAGCTGCCCCTGGTGGTCATCTTTCTGGTGGGAAGCGGCCTGTACTTCACCTTCTCCCTGCGCTTCGTCCAGGTGCGGCATTTCGTCAGCGGTGTTCGCAGCCTTTGCCACAGTAAAACCTCGCAAAACGGTATCAGCCCTCTGGCGGCTTTCCTGCTCTCGACAGCTATGCGGGTAGGCCCTGGCAACATCCTGGGCGTAACCGGCGCTGTCTCTACTGGCGGTCCTGGGGCTTTGTTCTGGATGTGGCTTTCGGCTTTCTTCGGCATGGCCACAGCTTTTGTAGAATCTACCCTGTCCCAAATAACTAAGGAAAGGCAAGGAGAGGACTACATCGGCGGAATGCCCTGCTATGGCAAAAAGCTTCTCGGCCAAGCCGCATGGGTCGGAAGCGCCCTGAGCTTTCTTTATATAGGATACGCTATGCTCAGCACTCCCGCCCAGGGCTTCAATACCCTGTCCGCTATCATAGCCGCCTGCAACGATGTAACCGGAAACGTGCTGCCGGCAAATTCCTGGGGTATCTGGTTCTTTTTTCTGGTTCTAATGGGGCTTACAGTCTTTTCAATATTCGGCGGACTGAAGCGCATCATCAGCATAACCGATGTGCTGGTTCCATTTATGGCCGCTGTCTACATAGTAATAGTGCTGGTTATGATTATGATGCATCCCGGACGGCTGCCCTGGTTCTTCTATGTGGTGGTGACCGAGGCTTTCCGGCCGGAGCCAGTCTTTGGCGGCGTTTTGGGAATAGCCATATCCCAGGGAATTAAGCGCGGTCTGATGAGCAACGAGGCGGGCCAGGGAACGCTTACGGTACCTGCGGCAGTATCCGATGCCAGCCATCCCTGTGAGCAGGGAGTCATTCAGGCTATAGGCGTTTTTTTTGACACCATAGTTATCTGCACTATGACTGGTTTTGTGCTCGTGATGGGGCAGGCCTGGCTGGGTGACGGAGCGTCCGCCTGGTTCAGGATGGAGCTCTTGGACAGATTCCTGACTTCCTGCAGCCTAATGATTGGCGGCGGGTTTGGGTACAGAGCCGTTACGCTGATCGTAGCCGTTTGCTTTGGTATTTTTGCCTATACATCTTTGCTGGGCTATCTGTCCGTTGCGGAAATATGCGCTAAGCAGATAACCGATAATAAATACTTCATTCTGGCTGTCAGGTTCTCCAATTTGGGAGTTCTCGCTTTTGGCATGGCGGCTAGCATCTCCGGGTTTGACCTCAATGCTATTTGGAACCTGAGCGATTTTGCCAACATCACGATGGTTTGCTGCAATCTGCCCCTTCTGTATTTGGGCCTGGCCCAGGTGCGCAGAGCTGCTGAGCATTATGAGCGCGGCGAAGGCCAATTCTGTTCGGCGACCTTTGGGGCTGATGTGCCGGTCTGGGATGAAAAATGGAGCGAAGGCCAGGCTCTAACGTAGCTAAGCTGTGCCAGCGCGAAAGCTGCTATGCCGGCGCGCAAGCTGGTGCAGTCCGCATACATGATTATATGTCGGCTATATCGCGCTTAATCGATATCGTCGGTTAAGCTGTAGCACTCCGCATAGCCGTTGCGATAGCCTAAAACTAAGTAATTGTCCCAGAGCAGCGGCTCGCAGCTTGGTACGCCCGGTAATTCGCAAAAGGCAACCGTGTGTCCGTCCGTAGGACTAAGGGCCACTATTTTGGCAGGAATGCTGCCCTTGGGCTCGCTGATGATTATAACGTAATCGCTCCACAGTATAGGGGGAGACGCTATGCCCTGGGGAACGCGGTGCTCCCAAAGAGTTTCGCCGGTATAGGCGTCAAGGGCCTGGGCGCAGTCCTTGGCGTTTACGTAAAGTACAGTGTTCGTGCTGTCGGTCTGCGGCATGATGACGGGGCGTCCCCAGCGGTTGCTCTGATACTCGCATTGGCTGGAGAGCTTCTTTTGCCAGACCAGGGTGGGGGGCGTGAAGCGCTGCCCGGTAAATTTGCGGAATTCCCGGTAACAGTAGATGGTGCCGTCCATGGTGGCCAGATATATATAAGGAGATGCGGCTAAAATAGGTACGCGCACCTCTTTAGCGATAGTGGTCTCTGGATTGGCGACCAGATTCTTAATCATACCAATCTCGCCGATATTGTTGAGATTGGCAAAATGCAGATGGCCTGCTGCAGTGCAGACGTATAAAACCTGCCGGCTAATTATGGGAGAATTGGTAAAAGAACCCTTCTCGTCGGGCGAAGTCTGCAGCATGAGAAAATCTGGCATACTGCCTTCGCTGGGCGCTCTGTTTGGATAGAACATGACTAAGCCATCGGTATTAATGGTTGCTATTCTGTCGTTAAACATCAGCGGCTTAACCTTGCTGCCGCGCGGGCGTGGCAGGGGCTGGCGCAGGTTGTTGCGGCGCTGGGGGAGGCGAAGTGGCAGGCGCTCCCAGTTCAGCTCTCCCGTTTCGGAATCGAATACGGACAGCGATGTGCTGGTATCGTAAAAGATAGCCGTCTGGCCATTGATTAAAGGAGGCTGAGCTGTGGGAGCGGGCAGCGTCTGGCGGGCTTTGCAGGTGCCATTGTAAATATTGTATAGATAAAACGTTTTGCTGAACAGAGAGCCGGCGAGCAGAGTGCCTTGGTTGCTGGCAGCCATCCACTGAATAGGGAAGAGCAGGGCAGAGCGGGCGTTGGTCCAAAGCAGATGAGGCTTGAATACGGCTGCTTCTTTTCCTGGATCGTCTGCTTCTGCGGGCGGCTGGCTGGCTGCTGCGGATGGAGGTGAGGCGCTGTCGGCGGCAGCGGTATCCTTGGCGGAAGTCTCTGTGCCTAAAGCAAATCCAGATGTAGCCGTGAGCGCGAATATGCTGGCGCTGAGCAGCCAATTGCGTAAAGAGATGGGCGTATGCACGGTCTGAGTTTCTTTACGCGAATCATTTTGCCCTTTTTGGTGTGAGACTAAACTGTTCCGACAAACATTGTCGGTAACGAAATTACTTGCATTGCATATAAAAAACGCTGCAGAAGGAACGATATTTATACTGTCGAAGTGAATTAAGCCTTTTTAGGTTGTAATTAGGCATTTCCGTTTTTCTTTTTGGAGGCTATATTAATGAGAAAAGCATTGAACCGAGCTTTTTCGGTTGCTGTGCTTGCGAGCGCCATCGGCACTTGTGCTATCCCTGTGCTGGGCAATGAAGCATCGGGCCATGAACAGTTACCTTTTTCTTTGCCAACGCCTACATGTCTGTTAGCCGATGCTGGATTGGCAGATGCAGCAGTGTCCGATGTATTAAAAGCCTCCGCGGCTGAGCTGCCGGCTAGTGAGGCGGTTATTGGGCAGGCTTCTGATTCTCAGCTGAAAACAGATGATTCTGCTAAGGAAGCCGAGGCAGGCCAGGCTAAAACAGATAGCGGGAACCAAGCCGAAGCAGAGCCGATGCAGGAGGCCAAAACGGAACCTTCAGCCTCTGAAAAGCCGTCAGAAGTAACGGAAAGCCAGGATGAGCCAGAGAAGGCCGGTGAGGTGTCTGCCGACAAAGCCGGCGTGCAGGCTGGCGGTGACACAGCTGTTAATGCTGGCGAAAAGGCCGAAGCTTCAGGAGAGGCGGTCTCTGAGCCGGCGTCTTCGCCTTCAAAGGATGTCCAGGTCAATGCTGCAGGCCAGGCCGAGGCTTCAGAAAAATCCGATACCGCCGTTAGCGGCGATAAAGCAGCCTCTGAAAACAGCGAAGCTAAGGCAGATAACAAGGAAGCCTCTTCTGCTTCAGAAGGAAGCGTGGGCGAGGACGTTAAGGCGCCGTCAGGCGGATCCGCTTCTGCCGTTGGCGTATGCCTGTTCGGCGGCGTGGTTAAGGAGATTACCCCCGATACCCTGACCATTGAGGGAACCGCCAGCAATGGCGAGCCCTTGGAGCTGGAGTTTATCGTCGATAATGACAGTGAGCTGGCCGTCGGCGTTAAAAAAGACGACAGAGTTGTTGTATATTACGAAGAAACGGAAAAGGGCGGCTATCGTGTAACTTCGGCGCGTTATGTAACCGGCGACTTCCCCCGCAATGTATTTCCCGCTGACTTGGCCCTGCAAAAAGCCGAAGCTGAGCGCAAGAAAGCCGAGCTGAGCGATGACGATGACAATGACGATGAAGATGTCATTGCTTCTAAGGTGGTGAGCATTGAAATCGAGGGGAACTCTGCCACTACCGCTGACGAGATACTCAAGGTTGTCTCAACTAGGGTAGGCGATCCTATTTTGGATCCCCGCATTCGCCGCGACATGCAGGCCGTTTACGATACGGGCTACTTTACCGATGTGCGCCTCGATACCCGCTACGCTCCGGGTGGTGTGCGCCTGGTCTTCCGCGTCTTGGAGAATCCCATCGTTCAGGGCATCGAAATCGAGGGCAATAAGGTTGCCGATACGGAAACCCTGCTCAGCCTTATGCAAACCGAGCCGGGCAAGATTTTGAATACTCGTGTGCTTCAGTCCGACCTGCAGGCGATCAATAAATACTATAACGATGATCTTAATTATACGGTATCTCCTTCGCATATTACGGGAATGGAGATAAAAGACGGCATTCTGCGGCTGACCGTTATCGACGGTATGGTCATAGAAAAGGTTGAGGTCAACGGAGTTACCGTGTTCCCTCAGGACATGGTGAACGCTCTGGTAACCAGCAAGCCCGGCGAGCTGTTTAACCGCAAAAAGGCCAGCGAAGACGCCGATGCCATCGCGGCTCTCTATGA
>JAFSXO010000223.1 GCA_017444045.1 bacterium
GTCGGCTTTGATGATGCAAATACCTACTGCGTTATCAAAGCCTGGGATGGTGAGCGGGGGACTATAAAAGAGATCGAATCCTGCCAGGCCTTGGTGGACTGTGTCTGCAGCGCTTCTCGCATAGTCTATTCTGTCAAGGATAAAGATGGCACCTATCGTCTCTGCGTTTATGACGCCAAGACCGATCAGAAGTTTACCGTGGATTCTGGGCGCCGCACGCCGCATTATTATACGCTGATGTCCGCTGACGGAAAGACTATCGTGTTTAGCGATCAGGCTGGGCAGACCGAGCACTATGTTACTTATTATGCTCGCGAGAGTGAAGGCTGGAAGATAGAGCCCATTAAAGGCATGGAAAAGCGTTTGGCCTTTGGCCGTCAGCGCGTCTCCTGCGACGGCTCCCACATGGTTTTCCACAACAATGACGGACTGCGCATTGCCGAGCTGAAGTAGCTGCCAGGCGCTATTTCACTATACCCTACTATACCCTTCTTATAGCCATTGTGTGCTCACGGGCCGGAGCGGTACAGCGTTCTGGCCCGTGTCTTTTTGTACCATGATCCCTGTTGCTGTTTATAGGCATTGCCCAGTTTGTGGTATCACGGCGGTATCAGCGGGTAAACTGCCGGCTCCAGCGCTGGTGAAACTGCTCAAACCAATGCCCAAAGCGGGCGCGGCCCAGGGGGGAAAACAGCGTGTATTTGTTCAGATCGAAGGCGCGCAGGTCTATATCTAGGCTGCGCCAGTCGATACGGTCTGGATCTATTAGGCCGTGCTCGCATCCGTAGTCCCATACCTTCGTGCCGGGAAATGCTACAAGCGGGCCAAACGAAAAGGACTGCAGCTTGCCGGCAAGCAAATTCTTGTCTATGAATTCCCAGGTAGCGGCTATGTCGGCTTCATCTTCGCAGGGGGCGCCTATAATGAAGGAGCCCACAGCTGACAGTCTGTGCCTGTGCAGCAGGTCTAAGGCGCGCTGGTTAACCTCTACCGTGGTCGTTTGGGCCTTAAGGTAGCTGAGCACGCGGTCGGAGCCGGATTCTAAGCCCAGATGGCAAAACTGTACATTCAGCTCCTTTAGCACTTGGCATATCTGTTCAGTGACCAGATCGGCGCGCACGGTAACCGCAAGAGGGACGGCGTAGGGCAGGCTGCTGGAAAAAAGCGCTTTAAGCTCGCGCAGGCGCTCTAAATTGGCTGCAAACAGATCGTCCATGAAAATGTGGAGCTTGGGCTGATGCTTGGTAAGCAGCTCTTTCAGTTCCCTTGCCACATAGGCGGGCGAATGCAGGCGGTACTTGTTCCAGAATGCGGCCGTCGAGCAGAAGGTACAGCGGAAAGGGCAGCCGCGCGATGAAAACGACCACATCGGCGTGTTGGGGTCGGCCCAGGAGCGCTGCGGTGCAGGCAGCTCGTCAATAGCGTCGATGAGCGGGCGGGGGGTGGTCAGGCGAACTGCTGCCGTAGCCTGGCCGCCGCGGTATGCTAACCCCGGTATGCTTGCTAATGTGTCGGGAGTGGGATGCGGGTTGGCCTCTAGGCACTCCAGCAGCTCGGCGCAGGTTATTTCTCCCTCTCCTAATACACCTGCTATAAACGTATCGGGAAGACTGTGGGGACAGCTGGAAATATGCGGCCCGCCTAGAATGATGGGTATATCGCTCTGTTTGCGTAATCCTTGGGCCAGCTCTTGGGCGTAAGGGAAGTTCGGGCTGACTGCTGATATGCCTACGGCATCGGGGGAGAAGGCGACAGCCTCGGCTGCGCTGCGGGCTAAGATAACCTGGTGTCTATTATCTCTTTCCAGCCAGCTTTTTAGGTAAGCCAACCCCATCGGCATATATATCTGTGCAGGCCGTTGGGGATCGCGGGCTTCAATAAGAGCAACGCGCATAATGAATCTTATTTAACTGTGCTAGCTCAAGTCTGATGGGGGCTAATCATCGCCGTCTTCCGCTGCGGAATCGTCGTCGTTGCAGGAATCATCGTCGCAGGAAGTGGCTAGCCAATCGTTCCAGGGATCTTCGTCGGTGTACTCGTCGTCATCATCGGCACCGCTGTATTCTGGTGCGGTATTTTTTTCGTGCTTCTGCATGGTTAGATACTCCTCGAAGACAGCAAATATCCGAGACGCCGCAATGTCCCGCCTTAAGAAAAAATGTAGTTGGTTTAATACCCCAGATTGCGTTATTATCCTTCTCATGGAACTGTGTTCTGTCGCTGTATAATGCTGTTAAAGGAAAGCTAGTAGCTTTTTTATGTTATACAGTGCCGTGACGAGTAGGCAATACTTATAAAGTTAGCGATTAGCTAACATGTTAACATCCTTGTTTACGGAAGTCATTAGTAAAGCCTTGCGCGCAGCCAGTTCCGCACTAGGCACAGAAGCGACGCCGTTGCTGTGCCTAGTGCGGCAAAGCTGTTACTTTTTTTTGCTTCAGCGGTCAGCCTAGCTTAGCATTCTTCTGCTTCTCTGCCTGCTGCCACGCAGAATATTGCGTTTTTCGCGTTCTTTGTACCGCAGAGTGTACACGAACGAGTTTAAGAAGTCCGCGACCTTGCGCTGCTGCACTGAGCTGAGCGATATTAGCTCGCGCAGGCATTTGCTCAGTTCGGGTATTAGTATGTCTTCGGTAGTCTCAAGAGTATTTTTGCTGAGAATAGTGCTGATTGCTATGCCCTCGGGGGCGTAGCCGGCTTCTAGCAGGGCGCGATCGACATCGAGGTCTAGAGATTTGGCCAGAGCTATTACCTTGTCCCTTTTGGGAATATAGCCGTCGCGCTCTATGAGGGTTATGTAGCTGGCGTCAATGCCAGCTATCGCGGCTACCTGGCGCAGGGTCATGCCCTGCTTTTTTCGGCCCATTCTTACATATGAGCCCCATGCTGGATTGTGCATAACAGTGTTGCCTCCTTAGACGATGATTATTGATGGCGACAATATATCATATTAAACTTTGTTATTCAAAAGTAGAAATTCAACATAGCGCAGTCGCCTATTGTTTGCCGATATATCGCGTGCTGTGGATAATTTGCTGAACTATTGCTGCGAGAAGGAAATTTAATTTAATTCAATTAATTTTTGTATTGATTAGCTTGAAA
>JAFSXO010000224.1 GCA_017444045.1 bacterium
GAGAATGCGGTTGTTGCCGGTGTCGGATACGATAAAGCGTTTGCCGTGCATGGCCACGCCCCGGGGAGCATTGAAGCCTTCCTTTACGGTCCAGTTGTAGCCGCGCAGATCGTCGACCCTAACGATGCGGTTGTTGTCGCGGTCGGCAATGTACAGCTTGCCCTCTATATCTACCCACACCTGCTCAGGGTTGAGGAAATTGCCTATATCGCGGCCGGCGCTGCCCAGAGAGTAAAAGTCGTTGCCGTTCAGGTCCTTCATGTAGATTATGCGCCCGTTGCCGGAATCGCTGATCCATATGCCCTGCTTGCGCTTGTAGTCATTGGGATCGTCGGATACGAGCAGAGTAAAGCGCGTGGTCTTGGGCTTAAGCTCGGTGCTGACCACCTGCTGCTCTGGCGAAACCAAGCCCTCTTTAATAGGCGCCAGTACCTTTTTGCCGTCTTCAGCGGCCTGGCCTTCGGCGGTTCCGGCTGTGCCTGACGCGGTCGCAGTGCTGGCGGCGCCGTTTTCGCTGGCAGAGACTGCCGGGGAGGCTGCCGCTTTTTGCTCGTCGGCATGCAGAGGGGAGGCTAGATTAAAACAGAGCGCTGTAGCTAGCGCTGCTGTGAATATGTATTTTAAACGCACTGATAAACTTCCTAAGGCTAAGTATCGTCCAGTTGTTCTGTAAGCGCCGGATACCGCCCCGATAGCGTAGGGCGGCACGCAGTTCATTCTTCTGATACTATGATGCAAAGAATCTGTGCAGGTTTTCACTTTATTTCGGTAGAAGTCCTGCTGTTGCACTGCGCTGTGTCCAGTTTTTGGCCGGTGTATTGTCAGAGCGCTGGCGTATGGCCAGTATAAGCCGGAGCGCAGGCCGGTGCCGTATAACGGCCCGCGATTATTTTTGTTTGGGAGCAAACAATGCAGAACATTCTCGATAATATTAGGGCGCGCGCCAAGGAAGCCCACTGCCATATAGTACTGCCCGAAGGCATGGACAACCGTACCCTGCAGGCTGCCCGCTGGGTGATGGACCGCGGCTATGCCGAGATTACCATTATCGGCGAGCCTGTGGAGATCCGCTCTCGTGCCAGCAGCTTGGGCTTCCGCCTCGACGATGTGAATATCGTCGACCACCTCAATAGCCCCGATTTTAACCGCTATCTCAGCGACTACTATGAGATGCGCAAGGCCAAAGCCCAGGCTAAGGGCAAGGACTTCACTATGGAAGAGGCCACCAGGGACATGCGCGATCCTCTGTATTTTGCCAATATGATGATCCGTTCCGGCCAGGCCGACGGCTCCGTGGCCGGCGCTACCAACACCACGGCCCATACGGTTCGCGCCGCTCTGCAGTGCCTGGGTGCGCAGAAGGGCCTGAAGACCGTTTCCAGCTTCTTCCTCATGGTTATCCCCAGCAAGCCTGAGTTTGGCGAGGGCGGCGCTATGCTGTTCTCCGACTGCGGCGTGGTTATCTGCCCCGACGCCGTTCAGCTCGCCGATATCGCCATTACTACGGCCGATTCCTGCCGCGCCTTCCTGGGCGCTGAGCCGCGCATCGCTATGCTCAGCTTCTCCACCAAGGGCAGCGCTAAGCACGAGCTGGTCGACAAGGTGACCGAAGCCCTCGGCCTAGTAAAATCCCGCAATCCGCAGCTGGCCGTCGACGGCGAGCTGCAGCTCGACGCCGCGCTCATCCCCAGCGTCGCCGCCAGCAAGGCTCCTGGCTCCAATGTGGCCGGCAAAGCCAATGTGCTCATTTTCCCCGACATCCAGGCCGGAAACATCGGCTACAAGCTGGCTGAGCGCATGTCTGGCGGCATCGCTATCGGCCCCATCCTTCAGGGCTTGGAGTACGCTTCTAACGACCTGTCCCGCGGCTGCAAGGCTGAGGATATCGTCGATACCGTATGCGTTACGGCTATCCAGGCTGTGGCCCGCAAGCAGCGCGTATCCGGCTGCTGCCGCTAAATTATTAGATGCTGTAGCATTGTAAAACTGCGCTGCTGAGCGCTGTTCAGCAACGTAGGAATATATGCGTTAGCGCTGCGCCGTATGTTGCGATTGGCTGGCATACGGCGCGCATTGCATCTAAGAAGCGTTCCTGGCAGAACATATGGCCCAGCAGAATATCTGAAAATCCAATACGGCCCCTGCCGCTAACTTGTATGTGGCAGGGGCCGTATTGAGTCCTATTAGGATGCGTCGGCTTGTTCAGGGCCGTCTTAGTCGTTGCTGTACTGGTCATACCAGTCCATCGAAGATTCGCCGCCGCCCAGCCAGCCGTTGGTGTCGGTATTGACCTTGGTGGTGCCGGTAGTGACGACCTTTTCCTCTTCGTTGCTGTGAACCCAGCCGTAATTGCGCTTGCTGGCAATTAAGGGCTGAGCGACCTGGTCTCCCATAAAGCTGTCGCTGCTTTCGCTGGCTTCCGGCGGTGCAATGGTGGTATTAATCTCAGGGGGCAGAGACTTTACCTGCTCCTGAAGCAGGGCTATGCGCCGCTTGATTTCTGGAGTGGCCAGGTTTAGCGGATCGTTGAGCACGAAGCGCTCGTAATAATTAAGAGCCAGGCGAAGCTCCTTGTCGCGCTCGGCCAGCACGCCCAGGCCGCGGATGGCCGTGGTGTCCATGGCATCGTAATTGAGCGCCTGGGTGTAAGCGTTGTAGGCGCCGTCATTGTCGTGCAGCAGGCTGCAGGTGTCGCCCAGTAAGCTCCACAGCGATGAAGATGAGGGAGCGCAGCCTGTCTGGTGCTTGGCCGACTTGCAGATGTCGGCAGCCAGCTTGTTTGCCTGCTCGCCCTGTCCCTGCAATAGCATCAGCTTGACCTTGCGGAAGGCGCAGTGAATGGAGTCGGGATAAGATGCGGTAATCTCGTCCATGGTGCGCAGGGCTGCGGCAAAGTCCTTTAGCTTCATGTGCGAGGTAGCCAGCGCTACCGCCAGATCTGTATGCACCTCTTCGGTAGCATAGCTGCAGTGCAGACCATTTTGGGCGGCTTCCTTGGCCTTCTCCCAATTGCCGCGGCGTACCCACTACTCGGCCAGTCCCAGATGGCTCTTGGCATCGCGCGGGTTCTGGGCCACCGATTTTAAGTACAGCTCTTCTGCTTCCTCTAAATTGCCGGTGGCTTCGAGAATAGGGGCGATCATGCGGGAGTTGCTTTCGACCTCGCGCATGTATATCTGCAGCGCCTCATCGTAATGGCCCAGCTTGAAGTACAGCTCGGCCAGCGCCCTCTCGATGGCGCGGCGGATAGCTTTTTTCTCGGTGGGATCGTCGATAATGTCGCGGTAAAAATCGATGGCGCTCTGCGAATCGCCGCGGCGCACATAAAGACGTCCCAGCTGCCACAGAGCCTGGGCATTTTTAGAATCGGCGCGCAGGGCTCCTTTGAGCGTGGTGATGGCATCTTCGAAAAGACCAGCCTGGATTTGCTGTTTGGCCAGCATGTTCCAGGAGCGCATATCTGTATGGTCTTTTTTTACTACCTCTTTGAGGTCGGCTATGAGATTCTGGTTTAACTTGCGCCAGTTTTCCTGCAGACCGAGCTGGGCATATACGTTAAGCAGCTCGACCTTCCACTGGTTGACATTTTTGTGCCTGGGGTTAGAACGGATGGCCTGCTCGTAGGCACCCCGCGATTCCGTGAAGGACTTGGTGCGGTAAGCGATGCGCGCAGCCGCTTCGAGAATGCTGGCGTTGGTCTCGCGGTGGATAAGGGCGCGCGCTAACAGGCGCAGGCCCATCTTTTGCAGCGCCTGGCGCTTTTCGGGAGGCAGACCGCGTCCGAGCATTTCCTCGTAAAAGGTTCCGCCCAAGGGCAGCTCTTCGTCGGCGCGCAGCTTTATTAGGAGAGAGTAGGCTCTTTCTGCTGTCTCTAGATCGCCGGCGCGCACAGCTGTAGCGGCTAGGCGGCGCACGGTGTCGGGATCCTCGGGATGAAAATTGGCTACCCACTGACGCCACTGCAGGGCATCGGCATAGGCACCGTCCTCTTCTAATTGCTCGGCAAGCTTTACTCCGAAGAAGGGCATGTTGCATACGTTGGCGGCCTGCAGCAGCGCCTGGCGCAGCTCGGTGCGGTTTTGCATCTTGCGGAGTATTTTTATCTTCAGCTTGTGCAGCTCAGGATCGGTAGGTGAATTGGTCAGCTTGGTTTCGACATCGGCCAGAGCTTCATCTAGAGGCTCGGTAATATCGTTTATTAAAGGCTTTTCACCTTTCTTTTCTGGCATTTTTGATCGGGGAACATCCCGGCGCACAAGGCCCCGACTGGCCATAGGATCGTTGGCCACGTCGCTTTTGCTGGGCATGGACGGTTTTAACTGTTTGCTTCCACCGAGTTTTGATTTCATTATCCCACTCTCTTTTACAGGCGGGAGCTTCATCCGCCTGGGGTAGTATATACTTTAAATACCGAATTTTTAGAAAAAATCCATAGCTGAGCTTCTATATTTGTTAAAAAAAACCTGGCTGTTTTAAAGAATTCTTAAGGAAGCTTGTTCCTCATTTTTATCGCAGGCGCATCTGAGAGCGGCGAAGCTGCTCCAGCGGAAAGCAAGTGAAGCTCCAATGCGTTCGTGGCAGGGTACAGGAAAAAAAACTGCTTTGGTGAAAAATCCGCCCCATGAATATTTTAGTTCTCAATTGTGGCTCTTCCACTGTTAAATTTCAAATCATCAATACTTCCAGCGAGCTCATCAAAAACGATGGCGAGCGCTGTCTGGCTTCCGGCAATTTAGAAAAGATTGGTTCCCAAGAAGCTTTGGTAACCATGAAAGCGACGGGCAAGGAGCCGTATAAGGATGTGCGTCCCCTTTCCGATCACCGCGAAGCTATTAATGTAGTTCTCAACTGGATCGATTCTGGCGAATCCCAGATAGAGGGCATCAATTCGCTGGCCGACATCAATGCCGTAGGCCATCGCGTCCTGCACGGCGGCGAGCGCTTCGTGCAGTCGGTAATCGTCGACGAAGATGTTATGAAGGGCATAGATGAGTGCGCCGTTTGGGGCCCTCTGCACAATCCCGCCAACCTGAAGGGCATCCAGGCCTGCCGCGCCCTGCTGGGCGAAAAGGTTCCCCAGGTCGCCGTTTTCGATACGGATTTCCATCACACCATGGCTCCCGAAGCCTTTATGTACGGCCTGCCTTACGAGTGCTACGAGAAGCACGGCATTCGCCGTTACGGCTTCCACGGTACCTCGCATCGCTACATAACCCAGAAATTTGCCGAGGTTATGAAAAAGGACGTCAGCGAGGTGAACATTATCAGCCTGCACTTGGGCAACGGCTGCTCGGCCTGCGCCATTAGGAACGGCAAATGCGTCGATACTTCCATGGGTCTCACACCCTTGGAAGGCCTGCTCATGGGCACCCGCTGCGGCGATTTGGATGCGTCTATTCTCTGCTTCTTGGCTGAGAAGGATGGTCTGAATTTCCAGGAGCTGAATACGCTGATCAACAAAAAGTCCGGCGTATTGGGCGTTTCCGGTATCTCGTCCGACATGCGCGACCTTGAGAACGCTGCTGTTAACGAGGGCAACAAGCGGGCTCAGCTGGCTCTGGATATGTTCTGCATGAGAGTCAAAAAGTACGTCGGCGCTTATCTGGCCGAAATGAACGGCACCGAAGCCATTGTCTTTACCGGTGGCATTGGGCAGAACTCCAATTACGTGCGCGAGCGGGTCTGCTCCAATATGGAGTATCTCGGCATCGTTTTGGACAAGGAGAAGAACAACACTCTGCCGCGCAGCACTGGCGGCGTTATCTCCGCTCCCGAATCCAAGCTGCTGGTCACCGTGCTTCCTACCAATGAGGAGCTGATGATCGCCCGCGATACGCTGAGACTCACCGAAAAGTAGTCGGCGTTCAGCTTACGGGCAAAAAGAGTGCAGCCCCCACGGGCTGTGCTCTTTTTCTAGCAGATAGGAGCCAGGCATTAAGTTTAGTTCTGGGCCAGGCACAGCTGAGCGCAGCTAGGCAGTGCCGGCGCTAAAGCTGGTGCAGCGCAAACGCAGACAAACAATATTAGCTAAAGCAAGAGGGGGATTCTATGGCCGAGTACGCCGATTACGAAAAATTAGGTGAATTTTATTTGGGGCGCATGCAGAATGGCGAGCTGTTTATGCTCGATGCCCGCGACCTAATGACCCATGCCGTTATTTTGGGTATGACCGGCAGCGGA
>JAFSXO010000225.1 GCA_017444045.1 bacterium
CGCCCTCCCAATCCAGAAGCTCATAATAGTAGCCCTCGTGAAGCGACTGGCCGATCAAGAAATGAAGATTGGGATAATGCTTGGCCAGAATGGCATCCATCATGTGGGTGCAGGTGCGGTGCACTATGTTGTGGCCGTTGCGGTCGTGGCGGCGTACCGGAGTAAGGGTGCAGGGGACGGTAATGCGGTTGTCCAGTCCCACAAGTGACTGGTTGATCATGCCGCCCACAATATCGGGATGGCTGTCGGCCTCGAGGACCTCGCTGACTGTTGTCCCCGGCTTTATATAGCGCACGTCGTCTGTGCCGAGTATGACGGCTATGGTTTGTTCTGGCATCAATGCATTCTCCCGCATAATTATTTCTCTCATCTGAGGATCTAAATCTTCAGATATAAATCTTCTGAGGATACAAATAGAAGTACTTTGCCGATTCTAGCAAATATCCCGCTTTACGCAGGTTTTTATATCTTTTTTAGCTTGGTGAACAGCTTTTCTGCCCAGTTTGGCAGAGGCTCCGGCGCCTGATAGGGCATATCCGGGAAGAAATGGTCGTGGATTTTTACCAGGGCCAAATTGTCGTGGGCTTCAAAGCCGCGCCGAATAAAGCCGGGAATAGGCATACCGTAAAAGGCGCCGGCAAAATCGATCAGATATACCTTTTGCTGGCTGGGATCCCACATAAAGTTGGTCTCGCGTTCAAAATTGCGGCGGCAGTCGTGCCCGATATCCAGGTGTATTACTCTGCGGTCATGTATAGCCGTAAGGAGATCCTGCATCTGGGTTAAAACCTCTGGCGGCAGCTCTCCGGGCTTGTACTTCCATAGGTCTTCCGCGGCTTGCCCCCCGGCGCCCTCGATGTACTGCATGAGCATCATGTCGGGATGCGGCCTGCCGTATATGGCGGGAATGCCCGGAACTCCCTGCAGGCGTCTGTAGGCCCCGCACTCGTGGGAGATCAGAAAGCGCCCTACGCTGCGCCTGTACCAGCGCGGAGTGTCAAAAAAATCCTTGCAAATAACCCTGCGTATGGGCTGATCTGGCAAATCCAGCAGGCGCAGGGTGGCTCTGTCTGATTTTATGGGGCGCAGTACGCGCGCGGTGTGCTGCTCGGCAAAGTCGCGAGCGGATTGGCTGTTGGAAAACTTAAGCGGCAGTAAATTCATGGCAGCATTATCGGCTTAATCTTGGCATTAGTTTGGTTCAGCTTTATAGCACTAAGACCTATTATAAAGAAAGTCAATAAAAAAGGAGAGCCGCTGCTGCGGCTCCCCGAACGATTAAATACTGTTATTTAGCCTGATTGTTCTCGGTGCAAGGCTGCTGGCAGTCGGCTTTGCCTTCTGGACAGGGCGGCGGAGGAGCCGCATGTCCGGGGTGCGCACCGTGATGAGGGCCGGGGCCGCCTTTTTTGTGCATGCGCTTTTTGGCATGCTGCTTTCTTTCGGCCTTCTTCTGCTCGCGCTCAGCCTGCATTTTGGCGAACTTGGTCTTCTGATCGGCGGTCAGCACGGACTCGATCTCTTTGTCAACCGCTTCGCGCTGAGCTTTGTGCCGTTTCATCATGGCTTCGCGCTCGGCTCTGCGGCGCTCCTGTTCGGCCTTGAATTCCTTGCGCTGAGCCTCTTCGTTCTTCTTGAGGATCTTGCTGACCTTTTCTTGCTGATCGGCGCTGAGATCCAGCTCTTTGGTCAGCTTTTGCATCTGCTTCTCTGCGGACGGAGGCGCGTGGTGTCCTCTGTGATGCTTGCCGTGAGGACCGCCAGGTTTTTTCATGTTTTTATTCTTGGGTGACTTGGCGGTCTGGCAGGACTTGTCGCAGGAGCCGTCCTTGCAGGCAGCGCCGTCAGAGGATTTACATACAGACTGACTGCTGCAGGTCTTGGGATTCGCGCACTCTTTTTCCGGCGTATTGCCAGCTAAAGACGTAGCGGGCAGTGTGAAAAGGGTCACTGTGGAAAGCGCCAGTATTATCGAGGCGAAAAGGTGTTTTTTCATATGTATGTCTCCTGTTAACAGTGTATTTTTGCACGCTTAACAGTACTGAACCAATAAAAACTTATATTGGAAGAACTGATATGCTTCCACGGAACACTTGTATTATACATAAATACAATTATTTTTGTAGCGTTTTTTAATTATTCTTTAGAATTGTGCTCCTGGCTGGCCAGGGGCAGGGTTATGGTGATCTCCAGACCGCCCTCAGGATGGTTGCGAATAGAAGTGCGTCCTCCGGCAGCTTCGGTGAGCGCCTGTACAATAGCCAGGCCCAGGCCGCTGCCTCCGGTCTTGCGGTTGCGGGAGGTGTCGGAGCGGAAGAAGCGCTCAAAGACGCGGGGCAGATCCTTCTCTGGGATGCCAGGGCCATGATCGCGCACGCTGACCTCGGCTTCGCCGCCGCGCACGCGGCAGGAGATCTCAATGGGCGAATCGCCGGGAGCGTATTTCTGGGCATTGCCGATAAGGTTGTGGAAAATGCGGGCCAGACTGTCGCCGTTGGCATTGACGGTGGCTTTTACCTCTGGCGTTAGGATTATCTCCTTGTCAAAGTTGGCCGGCTGTGAGCTGGCTACGACCTCGCGGAGCAGCTTGTGCAGATCGAGGTCTTCAGCTTGGGAGTGCATCGATCCAGGAGTGGCGTTTTCGGCTCTGGAGAGGAAGAGCAGATCGTTTACCAGGCGGCTCATGCGCCCGATCTCTCGGTTCATCACGGCCAGGGAGCGCAGGCGTTCCTCTTCGCTGGCATCCTCCATGAGCTCCGCCATGCCGCTTATGGCTGTTAG
>JAFSXO010000226.1 GCA_017444045.1 bacterium
GCCAGACGATGACGCTGAGGCTTCATCCTTAGAAGCAGCCTGATCTGCTGCCTGCTCCGGGGAAGGCTCAGGAGACGCTTCGCTCTGGGCAGCTACCAGCGCTCCTGCCGGCTCAGGCGAGGAAGAAGTTGAAGCTGAATTCTTTGGCTTGACCATCCCGAAATAGAATATAGCCGCCGCCAAGACGATCGCCACAAAAAGCATAACATTCTTTTGAGATATACCGTAATTGTTAGCAGCTGATGCCGGCGAAGCTTGGTTAAACCTGCTCATAAGTACCCTCGTCCAGATTCTCTTTGCTGATCGGATCAGAGGCCAAAAGCTTAACCAGGGTCTGCTGCTCAGCGCGACAGATCAGCTCATCGCTCTTGCTGTAAACCCAGGCATAGCGGTAGTTTTGCATATCGCGGCGCAGGCAGACGCGCTCGCCGTGGTAATTCTCCTCAAAGTAGCCTTTGGCGACATCGTAGACGGTATGGCTGCTGGTTCGGCTTTCGCTGTTGTAGATAGCGACGTATTTGGAGAACACGCCATCGGGAATGCTGCTCTTGTTTTTGTGGTTGCCGTAGGCGCTTATCTGCCCAGCTTTGCCCTGGGCACTGTAGATCCGATGCCAGCAGTAGACGGTGGTTAGACCTTTGCTTAATCGTATGTGTCTAATTATTTGTTCCATAACGTAACATAATATTACTATAAGGAACATCAACGATCAATACTAAGCCGCACATAATGTGCTAAATAATAACAATTGCATTATCAATAAAAAATATGTACAATGTTTTTACATGAAAACAATTACTGATATAGTGCGAGAACGTATAAAGAAAGCGAGACTTGAAGCTGGCTATAATCAGACGGAGCTAGCAAAAGCTCTCGGCTTATCAAGTAATGCCACTATATCTCGCTACGAAAAAGGCGATCTTAACGTTTCTGTTGAGCTACTTTACCTAATAGCTACCTTAACCAACAAACCTAGTTCTTTCTTTTTTGAAACTTCAGAAGATATCGGCTCAACTGAAGATATTGTTCGTGATTATTCCGCATTAAACGAGACTGGACAGCAAAGAGTTCTTAAGTACATAAAGGATATGCTTAAAATATATCCACGTTAAAGCGGTTATCTTAGTTATATTGGTTTTGTTTGGCAATATGCATTATCTGCCGATCTTATGGACTTCTACGCTATATTTACACTCTTGAGAATTATCTTGTAACGAGAAAGCGCGTTCAACGGTCATTTAACGACTATTCAACGCGCTTTTTTGTTGGCAGCATCACTGTATTTTTCTGCGCCGAGAAACGTGCTTATCTCGGGCTTCGCTCGCTTTATAATGGATCTATACCGCTCACCCTGAATATGGCTATCTCCTCGGCCAGCAGAAGGATAAAGCTGATATTAGCTGCGAGACTTTTAGCTACTAAAGGGCTATTTTGAAGGCAGGACGCACGGCGAGATCTTTAAGGCTAACATAGCGGCCGCTTGCCCCGACAACGCCGCGAGGGTAGACGCAAGCCGCAAGGTTGTCGTCGTAGCCGCAGGAACGAAGCCACCAGCAACCATAACTATCAACTGTATATACACCATTTTTAGCGGCACATTCGGTAGGCTTAGCGCAGCGATCTCTGTCATTGACAAACAGTTTTTTTGCCTCGCCAATGCTGAGCAAGAAAATACGGTCCTCTGTATCAGGCTCCACATTGTTGTCGGTGTTGACATTTCTGGTCTGCAGGATGCACTCTCGCTCCTGCTCGCTAAAGGCCTTATTATAGAAATAAGAGTTAAGCCAATTGCGCAGGCTGCAGTTCTCCCAGGTTATAGCGCACATATCATCGTTATAAGGCTTGCAGTCTAAGCACTGCTCAGATATCATCAGCAGATGATCACTATCGCGTTCCAGCACCCGCCAGATTATGGGCTTAACCTCGCCGTTTGCTCCCTGGGGATAGCGCCCAAACTCAAAGCGATCCCCCACGGCCTTGTCCGCATAAACAGCGCTCAACGATGACGCAGTGACTGCGTTATTATTAGCAACAGTTAGCTCTGCTGTCGGATCCGGGGCAGTTTCAGAAGAAGCTTCGCTCTGGGCAACGGCCTGCACTCCTGCAGGCTCAGGCGAGGAAGACTTTGAGGCAGAATCCCTGGGCATGACAATCTCGAACAAGAAAAAAGCCGCTACCGAGACGAATATAGAAAATCCCCCCGCCGCCAAAAGGAGAAACACCATAATATTTTTTTTAGAATTACTGTGCTTGCTACCAGCAGATGACGGCGAAGCTTGATCAGCCATACCCAAAAGCTCGACTCCATAACAAGATATATCAGTATTAATTTAACACAATAACCATAATACCCTAGAGCAATATGCCATTATTGGAAGCAATATGCCATTATACGTCCGCTGCCTTCTGGTTCTATCACTGCTGATTCTGGCGCGGCAAATATGTGAATCGCTCACAAGAGGAATACCCCGTGCCCCGCACCTAAATCCACAGCAGCTTCAAAGTTGGAAGCTCATAGATAAGCTTACGGCCCAGGAAGCCATGCAGGCTCTGTGCATACCAGAAAGCCAGCGCGAAGAGTACCTCGCCAAAATCGCCCAATAAAAGAACTATGTGCTCCTAAAGCTGTGGCAAGGACATCGCGCGAAAAAACAGGTAAACAGCGCTCCTGCGTAGAAAATTATTAGTTCGGGGTTTGCGCCCTGAGCTGGATGGCAACCGCTATCCGGAGACTATCATCACAGCAGAGCAGGCTCACAGCCTCCTCTACGAGGCAATTAATGGCTTTACATATTAGGAGCGCCAACTAATGCTGCGCGCGACCGGTATTGACATAGGCGCCACGGGCACCCGCTGGGTCTCCGTGGGACAGTATTGGGGAGCAGCCCAAAAGGAAGACGCCGCTCCTCTGGGGGGTACTGCCATAGCCAATTTAGGCGCCGACAGGCTGACCTTCCGCCGTATTGGCGTGCCTCACGTGGGACGCGAGATCCAGGGGCAGGTCGTGCGCGAAGAGCTGGGCTTTTCACTGCCCTTCAGCCTCGAAGATGCCACCTGGGACTGGCTCGAAAGCGACGAGATGGCTTCAGTCATCGTAGCCTTTAACGAAGACATTATCGCTCTGCGCCAAAAGGTCGGCGACAGCGCCACCATCGACGCCGCTCCGCTCTCCATCCTGCGCGCACTGCTGGAGAACCGTCAGACCGAAGCGCTGGTCTTCGATTTCGGGGCGACCCACACCACAGTATGCGGCATTAAAGACCGCGCCTTAGAATGGATCAAGGTATCTCTGCGCGGCGGCGACGATCTGACCAAGCGCATCGCCCTGGCCAATATGCAGGATTTAGAAATGGCCGAGGAGCACAAGCGCACCGTTGGCTGCGAGGATTACACCTGCCGCCAGTGGCTGCGCGAGCTAGTCGACAGCTTAGCCCTAAGCAGCCGGCCACTGTTTTCCCAGGTATTCATCTGCGGAGGCGGAGCAGCTCTTCCCGGCATTACCGAAGCCCTTAAGGAATACTGCGGAAAAGAAGTAAAGCTTTTCCCTATGCCAGACTCACTCAGCCCCTACAGCGACGTGCTGGCTTACGGCGCCGCGCTGGCGGGCAAGCCGCGCCGCCCTAAAGTCGAGCTGTGCCCTCCGGTACAGAAGAGCAGCAACATCAAGCTGATATACGCCGTCTGGCTGGCCCTGCTTCTCCTTCTCGGCACCGCCGATCTGGAGCTGCGACACGCCACGCTTACGCGCCTGCAGACCCAGCACCAGGCCGTCATCAGCGAGGCTCTGCAGCAGGAGGCTCCCGAACTGGCCAATATGGAGCTGAGCAACATCCCTGCCGAGGTAGAAAAACGCCTGTCCCGCTCTCAGCGCATCGGCATAAGCTCCCCCAATAACTATATCGAAACCATGGCGGCCATAGACAAAGCCATATCCTCCCTGACCAACCTGGAGATAAGAACCATAGAGTTTAGGCCCGACAACAGCGGACAGAACACCGTGGTTATGCTCACAGGACTGGCCGAATCCGCCCAGCAGGTCGAGAGCTTCCGCAGCGCCTGCGACAAGGTTCTCACCAAGGCCGAGCTGATAGACAGCCGCGCCGGTGCCAACAGCACTACCCGCTTTACCATAGAAGGACAGCTGCGCCAGCAATGAACGAACAACAGTCCCGACAAATGCTATATATCGTCGTTCTGGCCCTCGTGCTCCTGCTCTGGGGCACCGTTTACGCACTGCCCAGACTGAACAGGATTCGCACCCTGGAAGCGGAGAGCCAAGGCTATGTGCGCCAGCGCCAGGAGATAGCCAACTCCATCGAAGCCCTAAAACGCAGCCGCAAGGATCTCCCCACCCCCGAGCCCAACACGGTAAGCTGGCTGGCTGCCCATGGCCTCAGCGGCATAGAGAAAAATTTAGAAGCGAACAACCCTTACAACAACGGCTTAGGCGCTCAGCTAAAGCTGCGCAATATTGACGAGCGCGCCATCGTCAAGCTGCTGAAAAAACTGTGCACCGTTAATTTAATCATCAAATCTTTTAAGCTTGAGGATGCCGACGGCGACGGCCGCTGGAATTTGGAGATGATGGTGGAGGTGCCGCTGTGAGATACATTTACGGCATAGCGCTTTGGCTGGCGGTATTTCTGCTGGTATTTGCCTACCGCTTCCCCTACGAGCCAGTTTTCCTGCGCCTAATCACCAAACTCCAGGAGCAAACCCAGGCTCAGATAGCCTGGGACGACATCAGCGCCAATATTTTGGGAGCCAAGCTGCACGGTCTCACGGTGGCCATGCCATCGGGATTTTCGTTCACCTCCGACCAGGCAACGATAACCCCCAGCCTAAGCGGATTATGCCTGAAATGCACTCAGACCGCCAAGGACGGACGAGCCCAGGCGCAGCTGACCAGCAAGGGCGTGGAGTTCAGCGCCGAAAAGCTGGAGGTCAGCACTGGATCCCAGGATTTGGGCACAGTCGTTATGAGCGGCAATCTTAATTACGCCCTCAACGGCGCTGGCATAAAGGGAGAGCTGCGCCTGGTAGTGCCCGAGCTATCCGGCGTTCTGCCAATGCCGCTAAACAACCTAGAGATCGGCACCGTTATCGCCAGCAAGGAGACTGCAGACGCCAACAGCTCCGCCGTATCCAACGACCTTACCCTCTACGGCGAGGGGCTGGACGGAACGGGCAACATAACCTTCACCTTTACCCAGGGCGGCAGTTCGCCGTCTCTTAGCGGAGAGTTAAACATCAATACCACTGGTTTCGGCACGCACACCATAAAGCTCGGAGGCACTTGGGCCCAACCGCAGTGGAATCTTGCAGGAGCGCAAAAATGAAAAAGTTTGTCACCTTCTTGGTAATGCTTTCGCTGGCCATGCCTTTGCTATGCGCCGACAGCGTTATGGCCCGCCCCAAACGCAACCATGCCAAGAATCCTCATCACGTTGCCAAAACCGCCAAAGCACCCAAAGCTGCCAAGGAGCCGCAAATCACCAAGGTTACCAAAGCTCCCCCGCCTGTTGCAGATCCCGGCGAAACCAACAACGAGCCCATCGCTCCGCTTATGGACAGATCGGTGGCCCAGGCTCTGCGCAACGGACACATTCTGCTGAACTTTGAGAATATTGACGTACGCGTCCTGGCCCGCATGATGAGCGAGCTAACCGGTAAAAACATAGTGGTCGACAGCACGGTCAACGGCAAAGCCACCATCCTGTCATCACGCGAGGTTACTGTGCCCGAAGCCTGGGAGATTTTCAAGGCCGCCATGAGCCGCTACGGCTTCTCAGTCGTAAACCGGGGCGGCGCCACCATGATCGTCCCCACCGCCGCCTCTAAGGGCAGTGCCCAGGTGCTTCAGGGTCAAAGTCCCATACCCAGCAGCGAGGATACGGTTATGGCCGTACTAATCCTCAAGCGCGGCAACCCCGAAGACATTGAAAAGACCGTCAAGCCTCTGCTCTCCGAGACCGGCGTGGTATCCTCATACAAGGACGGAAAGGCCATAGTCATCACCGATCAGGCCAATATCGTCAACCGCGTGGCCCAAATCGTCAAGGGCTTAGACAGCGCCGATCCCAAAACGCGCACAACAGTCATCTTCCCTCGCTATATGGAAGCCGAGAAGGTCGTCAATTCCATAAAAACCATATACAAGGAAAAGGAGAGCCGCAATGAGTTCGCAATCGCGGCTTTTGCCCCGTCAAACGCGGTAATCGTCTCCGCCTCCCCTGACATAATGGGCGAGATAAAGCAAATCCTTTACCGCTTAGACATTCCCCTCTCGGCACCGACCAAAACCGAACCAGCCCGCTTCTTCGTCTACAATCTACAGTTTGCCCAAGCCACCGATGTGGCCAAAATTCTGTCAGAGATGCTTTCCGAGCGCCAAAAAGCCGTAGAGCAGCGCCTAAAAGAAGCCAAGGTTCCCGCTACTGAAAACGCGGCCAAGAATTCTAACGCCCCCAAGGATGTCACCGCTGATATTACCGGCCCAACTGGCAAGAAGGACAGCGTAAGCACCGTGGGCTTTACCTCATCCAAGGTATCGGCAGATACCGAGACCAACTCCCTGCTGCTCTACGTTTCCCCGTCTGAATATGACGAGCTGCGCTCGGTTATTGCCAAGCTGGACTGCGAGCGCCGGCAGATTCAGATATCTGCCGTGGTGGCCGAGGTCTCCCTGCAGCGCGCCAAAGATATGGGCGTCAACTGGCAGGCGGCGGCCATGGGCGGAGTTATCGGCTCCTTCAGCGGCGGCCTAACCGAAGAGGGTCTGCTTAACGTGCTGGCCAGCGGCAACTTCGTAGTCGGCACAATGGGATCGGGCACCGAAACGATCAAGGTCAACAATCAGGACGTAGAAGTGCCCAAGTTCCTGGCCTTCCTGAGCATGCTGGCCAACAACACCGACTATAACCTGATCTCCGCGCCCAGGGTGCTCACCCAGGACAACAAGCAGGCCACCATCAATGTCGGCCAGGTCGTGCCCTTCGCCACCAGCGGAAAGCTCGACGCCTACGGCCAGCCGCTGGTCACCTTCGACTACCGCAACGTGGGCATCAAGCTCGAGGTAACCCCGCACATGAGCCGCACGGGCAAAATCCGCATGGACGTCAAGCAGGAGATCCAGGAAGTGACCAGCTACCTGGAGCAGGAGATGGCCGGCGTTAAATTCTCGGCCCCAGTCGTGTCCAACCGCGAGGTCACCACTACGGTCACCATCCCCGACGGCGACACCCTGCTCATCGGCGGCCTGATCGCCAAGAAGACTAGCGATACCATCAAGGGCGTGCCTTTCCTGCGCGATCTGCCGCTCATCGGCTTCCTCTTCCGCAGCAAATCCTCGGAAGAGCAGAAGGTCAGCATTTTCATCTCGCTAACCCCCAAAGTCGTCGACCTCGACGATCATGTGGAGAACGACGATGCGCCCTTGGTTCCGTATCTCAAGTCCCCCGGTCTGCCCGGCGATCAGCAGCACGAAAACCGCGACACCATTCTGCCGGACTACAACGGAGTAGAGATGCCCGTATCCTCCTACCAGTACAGGACCACGCAGATTCTGCCCCGCCAGGAGCAGTATGCCGAGGATCCGCCCAGCGCAGCGGCTCCAGAAGCTGAGACCCCCACGCCCAGCCGCGTGAATCTGCCCGTCGTCTACACCAAGAAATAAGCCATGAACAATACTGTTCCTCAGGAATTTTAAGCCATGAACACCACTGTTCCTCAGGAGTTTTTCCAGCGTCACCGGCTCCTGCCCCTCGAAGAGAATGACGAATATCTCAAGGTAGGCATCCAGAGCGAGGCCGATCACCAGATTCTGGAGGATCTGCGCCTGGCTCTGCGCAAAGAGATCATCACGGTCGAGATGAAGCAGGATGAGCTCGACGCCGGCCTGCAGCGCTTTATCGTAGACAGCAGCCGCCTTGAAGAAGAGCAGAACGAAGAGGACCGCCTAGACGTAGACGTCAGCCAGGACCTGCTGGCCGACGTGGCCGACGCTCCGGTTATCCGCCAAATAAACAGCCTGTTCCTTCAGGCTATGGATACGCGCACCTCCGACATCCACATCGAGCCATACGAGACTTTCACCCTGGTGCGTATGCGCATCGACGGCGTGCTGGTGGAAACGCATCAGCTGCCTAAGACATATCACAGCCAGCTGATCACCCGCATTAAGATCATGTCCCAGCTGGACCTGGCTGAGACCCGCCGCCCCCAGGACGGGCGTCTGCACGTCCATTCCGGCGACCGCCATATCGATGTGCGCGTCTCCACCGTACCGACAATTTACGGCGAGCGCGCGGTTATGCGTCTGCTGGAAAAGGACATGAAGCTCTATTCCCTGGAGCAGCTGGGCATGGTCGACAAAGACCGCGCCGAGGTTACAGATATCGTATCCCACCCTTACGGCCTCTTCCTGATTACCGGACCAACCGGTTCCGGCAAGACCACCACCCTTTACACCATCCTAGACATGATCCGCTCGCCGCAGCGCAACATCATCACCCTTGAAGACCCGGTGGAATACCGCATAGCCGGCATCAGCCAGATTCAGGTCAACGATAAGGTCGGCATGACGTTTGCCAGCGGCATGCGCTCGCTGCTCCGCCAGGACCCCGACGTGCTCATGGTTGGCGAAATCCGCGACCCCGAAACCGCCGAAATTGCCAATCACGCCGCCCTTACCGGCCACCTGGTGCTGTCCACCCTGCACACTAACGATGCCCCTACTGCGGCCACGCGCCTGCTCGATCTGGGCATTCCTCCCTACCTGCTGTCATCGTCCATCCTGGGAGCCATGGCCCAGCGCCTGGTGCGCCGGCTGTGCCCCCACTGCAAGGCGCCTTACACCCCCGACAGAAGAGAGCTGCACATGATGGGACTGGAGCAGCTACCCAGCCAGGCCCAGTGCTACCGTCCCGTCGGCTGCGAGCAGTGCCACGGCTCCGGCTATAAAGGGCGCAGCGGCATTTACGAGATTATGACCGTAGACGAAGAGCTGCGCAGCCGCATCGCCCGATCCGAGGATTCCCGCGTGCTGGGCAAAATCGCCCACGACCGCGGCATGCATACGCTGCTGGAGGATGCCGTCAGCAAGGTAATGCTCGGCGAAACCAGCGTTGACGAGGCCTTGCGCGCCGCCCGCCTATA
>JAFSXO010000227.1 GCA_017444045.1 bacterium
GAAGCGCTTCCCATGCCGGGCAGCGCTATCTCGCTGAGAAAACGCCCGTCTAAGCTATAGCGCATTATTTTATTATGCGCATCCTTATAATAATTGAGAAGCAGATAACTGCCAGCCCTGCAGGCTTCTGACAGCGGCATGGCCTGCTCTGGGACCAATTCCTTCCAGCAGCGCTCTGCTGCCGGCTTAGACAGATCGCAGGTGAGCAGACGGAAGTTTGGCGCCTCAAAGTCGCTGCGCGCGATCATGGTGTCGCCGTCTATGTCTATTGGATAAAAATGCGCTGTGGCTGCCTGCGGCATAAGCTCAAAGGAAGCAGCGGGAGCATCCAAACGCTTTACCCACATGGTAACGAAATCGGTGACGGGATCTTCGCTGAGGGCATACAGCCAGCGGCCGTCTTCGCTGACATCGGCGCTTATGTTCCAGTCAGGATGCTCGGGCAGAGCCAGCACCTTCTCGTCCTGGCTTTGCGGTGTGCCCACGCGATGGTAGTAAAGGGTATGATTGTGATTGACCGATTTCAGATCGCTGCCTTTTTTAGGGGCAGGATAGCGGCTATAATAAAAACCGCTGCTGCTGCCGTCCCAGACCGCCCGAGAGAACTTAACCCAGCGCAGCTCATCCTTCAGATCCCTGCCGCTCTCTACATCCTTAACATGCCATACATTCCAGTCGGAACCAGCTTCGGCAGTGCCGTATGCCAAATAGCGGCCATCATCGCTTACCGCCCAGCCGGAGATGGCAACTGTGCCGTCCTTGCTCATAGTATTGGGATCCAGAAGCTGGCGCACTGTATTAGGAGACCGCACAGGATCGTCGACTACACATATTACGCTTTGGTTCTGCAGTCCGCTGTTATAAGCAAAAAAGATCCGCCCGCCCCGTTCCTTAGGAGCGCTGAATTTTTCGTAATTCTGCAGTTCGTCAAGACGGCGGCGAATGGCCTCGCGTCCGGGAAGCTTTTGCAGGAACGCATCGGTCTGCTTCACCTGGGCTTCTACCCAGGCCTGCGCCGGCTCGGAATCGATATCCTCCAGCCAGCGATAGGGATCGCTTACGCTTACCCCGTGATAGGTATCGGTATGCGAAGAGCGCGGGCACTCCATAGGCTCCCAGGACGTCTGCGGTTCGGCCGCAGCCGGCAGAGACAGGCAGGACACTGCGCAGGCAAAGGCCAGCTTACACCAATATTTTTTGCTAAAACAAACGCACATATCTTTAGCATCCATCTTTCTATTCAATCAGGCCTGTATATTAAGGGCTCAAGGGCACTGAGAATCAGCGGCAATGCCATAGTTAAGGCTTAGCGGCATTGCTTCTGCTCCCGTAATACGCCAAGCCGGCCCGAACTATGTCTTCCGCTTCGTGATAAACTCGCTTTACGAATTCCGCACTGCGCCCCAAGCGCTCAGCAATATCGCCCAGGCTGCAGGGCTTGCCGCCTGACCATCCGCGGCGGAGCATCCAAACCAGCCAATGCAGCTGATCCAGGCTCTGCACAGCGCGATCCAGCACTAACCTGTCTGCTCCCATCTCTTGGGCGGCTTTGTCTAACCCAGGGGCATCGCCAACAGCCAAGCACCTGCACGGATGAAAAACAGCCTGGGGCCTCGGCACAGTCCCGCAGTCCAAGTCAGCTTCATCATCGCCGGGCACTCGCCTGGTCAGAATACCCAAACGCTGCAGGCGCCAGCGAACCCCATTAATACCCCGCCCCAGCGTCCTAGATATATCATCCAAGCTCAGCAGCTGGCTATACAGAGTTATCAGAAGCCTGTCCTCATCAGATGTCCAGGGCTGCCAAGCCCGCGGAAAACGGCGCCGCCCCCGGATAATATAGGACGGCCAATTGCTCTGAGAGCTGGTATAATTAGCTGCGGTATGATCCATTACAGGCCACCTCGGTTTCGGTCTGCGACCTAGATGTACCCGTATTGTTGCACACCGGTATTGCACGGTTATGTCATTCAGATTATATTTGCGTTAAAATAATATTGCTATTATATGAACCAACGCCGTAAACGGCAAAGCCCACCAGCCTGACTGGCAAAAGAATAAACGAATAGCCTGCGCGCAAATGTCGTTTAGTTAAGCAATGGCCAATGGATCCCCATTATAACTCCCCCTAAAGGATGGCAGGGGGAGATGTCGCGACTGCGACAGAGGGGGTGGCCACAGTTGGTGGGGAAATCGAGGTTTAACGCATGTCGTGTGCTAACCTGTACGCTAACGTACAAGGCAGCGCCAACGTTCACGATTGAGCATAACCAATGCCACGAATCCTTAACTAAATGGCATTGGCCTGCGCGCAAATAAGCTACAGCACGTCCTGGCCCATCAGCTTCTGCTCAAGACGATCGGCGTCGCTGGCCACAGCTACCAGAATCGCGTCCAATTCATCTTCGGTCATATTGTTGGTGACCTTGCAGCTGAAATACACCATGTGCTCTGCCGAATTATACGCCCAGGCTCCGATAGCGCGATAATTGTTATTCTCTAAAAGGCGGAAAGCCACAGCGTTGGAAAGCTTGCTGGGCAGGTAGCACGCCGGCGACCAGATCTCGCGGAACGCTATTCCGCTCACCTCTTCTATCTTGCGGCGGATATATACCCCCTGCTTGCGGTTATCGTCAAAATACAGATTGACTTCATAAGAATCGTACTTAGACGACACGCTGTATTCATATCCAAGCTTATCCAGTAGAGCAACAATATTATCCTTCATTATCTCATTCCTTTTGTCGGTCAATGCCAAATGCCCAAGAAGCCAGGGCATTGCTATTGCTAATTCATGTACTTCAGCGCTGCGCTCTATATTGGCTATACCTGCCCCCCCCAAAACGCTAACCAGCATAAAATGGCGGCAGGCTCCCAACAGCAGACCTGCTAAGCACTGACTAGGCTCAGTTCACATCGCAGCCGCGGTATTTGCGCTCAAATTCATCGGCAACCACACCGACATAATTCACAAAATGGCGCAGATCGTCATCGCTGCATTCCGCGGTTACCTTCATGCAAAAGCAAAGCTCGGCGCCGTGCAGCTCCCAGGCTCCTAACACGTGCTTTGATGAATTCTTGAGACAGGACCGGAGCAGACTGTCCTTCAGCAAATCCACATCCTCGCAGCCCACTGAGCGAATATGCAAAGCGCGCCTTCCCTTGATGCTCATCGCTGCCGTTTTAAGCTCCACCCGCTGGAAACGGCCGTCGTCGAACCGCAGATTTACCACGAAATTGCCATTTTCATCCAAGGTATAGTCGTACTCACCCTGTTCCAGCATTGCTTCTAGGTCGAACATAGCTATCTCCTGACGCTCACACATTTGGACCGCAGCCCAATAATATTCAGCAAAGCACTGGCATTGTTCACCAATACGCAGAAGCCTTCCTTCCCAAAGCCCCGCCCTGCTTACTAAGCCGACATTCAATACTCTGGTCCCAATGTCATTTAGTTAGTGTTTCGCTAACTTATTCGCGCTGCACCAGCTTCCTCGCCGGCACTGCTTTGCGTCGTTCAGATATGCCTTGCGCGGAACTGGTTACGCGCTAAAATCTGCAAACAGCAGCCATGAATTGCACCTTCATGGGCTTAACTAAATGACACCGCCCTGCTTACGAAGCTAATACCGAATAATACTCAGGCCTAAATATTATTCAGCCACACAAAAAAGGGATCAGCACTGACTATCAGTATTATATTCATTTGCAATCTTGAATTAATTAAGCATAAGGACAAGGAGTTTTATATGTCTATCGCCAGCGAATTCAAAGCATTTATTGCCCGCGGCAATGTTGTCGACATGGCCGTCGGTGTCATCATCGGCGGAGCCTTCGGAAAAATCGTTACCTCCCTCACCGAAGATGTGATCATGCCCCCCATTGGTATGCTCCTGGGCAAGGTTAATTTCAGCAGCCTGTTCTTCCCCCTGATCAATGATCCCAGCAAGATGGCCGACCCCGCCGAATTCGTTGGCAAGACCAGCAACTTAATGAATATGCCCATGGATAAGGTTAAGGCTATGGGCATCCCCGTTATCGCTTACGGTAACTTCCTGCAGATGGTCCTCGACTTCCTTATCATCGCC
>JAFSXO010000228.1 GCA_017444045.1 bacterium
TAATATTCTGCAAATTTTTAAGAGTTGCTATCGCATAAGCCAGCGATATGGCAGCGCATATCAGGAGCTTTCCATGGAATATATTCACCAGCTTATGTATTACTTCAGCGCCGACGGCATTAAAGACATCATCGCCTGGGGCGGGCTTGTCATTCTGGTGGCCATCATCTTTTCCGAAACCGGCCTGCTAATAGGCTTTTTCCTCCCCGGCGATTCGCTGCTGGTAATATCCGGCTTCGTGGCTTCGGCAGCCGACGGCACCCTGCATATCGGCAGCCTGCTGTTCTGGCTCTGCCTGGCCGCCATTTTGGGGGACACCACAGGCTATTATATCGGCAAGAAGGCCGGCAACGCTTTGTACAACCGCGAGCAAACCCGATGGTTTAGGCGCGATCATCTGTTAAAGGCTAAAGATTTTTACGAGAAGTACGGCGGCATCACCATTGTCCTGGCGCGCTTTATGCCCTTTATCCGTACCTTTGCTCCCACCGTAGCCGGCATCGCCAAAATGGATTACGCCAAGTTCCTCTCGTTCAATATTTTCGGCGGCATCGGCTGGGTCTGCTCCATGGTGCTAATCGGCTACTACTTCGGCCAGATCCCCTTCGTGCAAAAGCACATCGAAAAGATGCTTCTGCTGATCATCTTCCTGTCACTGCTGCCCATCATCATCCAGGCCATCAAAGCCCGGAGAAACAAAGAGCTGCAGCCCTCCGCCAGCGCCGACGCCCAGTAGCCAGCCATGCCAGAGCCAATTATTCAGATGCACAACGTGAGCCTTATCTACCCCAACGGTACGCGGGGGCTCAACGCCATAGACATGACCATTAACCGCGGCGAGTTCGTGTTCCTCGTGGGACACACAGGCTCGGGGAAATCTAGCCTCATGAAGCTGATCTACCGCGAGCACGACCCCACCAGCGGCGCGGTTTACGTCGAGGGAATAGAGATCAGCGACATGAAGCGCAGCCAGATTCCCTTCCTGCGCCGGCGCATAGGTGTAATTTTCCAGGACTTCCGCCTTTTGGGGCACAAAACCGTCTATGAGAATGTCGCTTACGCGCTTCAGGTGACCGGGGTCAGCCGCTACGTCATGCCGCGCAAGGTCAACAAAGCCCTCACCCTGGTCAACCTGCAGGACAAGGCCGACAGACTGCCCAATCAGCTGTCGGGCGGCGAGCAGCAGCGCGTAGCCATTGCCCGCGCCCTAATCAACGATCCCATCATCCTGCTAGCCGATGAGCCTACGGGAAATTTAGATCCCGATTCCTCATGGGACATTATGCAGATTCTCTCCAAGGTCAACGTCAGCGGCACAACCGTGGTAGTCGCCACCCACAACCAGCAGTTAGTCGATGTAATGCAGAAGCGCGTTATCGTTATGAACCGCGGCGAAATGGTGCAGGACGTAGAGCATGGCCGGTACGCCACTTCAGCCTTAGGGCCGATGCCCACGCTGTAAAAGCTCAGCCGCACCCTAGCCGATGCCACTTTTAGCTATTGGCATGGCGCATAACGACGCTCAGGAGGTTTCAGGAATGGCCAGCATAGCGCCCAACAATCAGCCGGCACCATCAGACAGCGCCGAGAAGAGACAGCTGACAGCTGACAGCCAAGATCAGCCCGCCGAAAGCCGTCCTCAAGCTGCTGGCCCCGCAGCTCCAAACGCCGAGACAGCATCCGCGTCAGCCGCCAGCCAGTCCCAGAGCGCTGCCCCCGGCCAGGACGCAGGAGCGACCCTGAATGCCGCCAAGGACAAGGCCAGCTCCGCCGCGCCTGAGAGCCGGGCTATTAGCGCCGCTTCAGAAGCCACCTCCGCCGGCAGCCAGCCGGCACCAGCAGAAGCTGCCTCCGGCCAGGCCGGAGCCGCCCCCCAGCACAGCGATACCAGCCTGGAGCAGAACGGCAAAGCCGCCAATAAAACCGAGCCCAAAGCAGCCCCTGCCCCAGCGGCAAAAATCAATGACGCCGTACCTCCGCCTCCGGTGCTAAAGCCACTGCCGCCGGGCACAGCCGCGCCCAGAAAACCGGCACTGGTCCAGAAATCCTCATCGAAAAAGAAGAATAAAAAATTCCCCAGCATAGCCCCGCCCAGCCCCGGCGATGCCGCTGCCCAAGCCGCGCCGGCAGACGACGAAGCCCCGAGGAAGCGCTACACGCCTTCGGGAGGCTACTATCTGGAATGCTTTCTGCGCGAGGTAGTCACCAATATTCGCCGCAATCCCATGATGAGCATAGCCTCTATCTCGACAGCCATGGTGCTGGCGCTGATTCTCGGCATGTTCACCCTGGTGATCGCCAATCTGGATCAGCTAGCCCAGGAGCTGGCCAGAGAGATGCAGATAAAGGTCTACATGGCCAACTCCTTCCCCTCCGAGGAGGCCCAGGAGTGCCAGGAGCATCTGCTCAGAATCGAGCACGTAACCGGCGTGGTATTCGTGCCCAAAAGCGAGGCCTTCGCCAAGCTGCGCGAGCGCCTGGGCGGGCGCATAAGCCTGGAGGATATCGAGCAGAATCCCCTTCCCGACGCGTTCCAGGTCTCTGTAGACGATCCCAAATATCTGGACGATACCGCCCAGCGCATACACGAGATAACCACCGTGGAAAAGGTGGACTACGGACGCGACGAGGCCAGCAAGCTGCTGGCGCTAAACAAGACTGTGCGCCTGGCTGGCTTTGTTATCCTGGGCCTGCTCTTCGCCTCCACGATCCTCATCGTCAGCAACACCATCCGCCTGACGGTTTTCGCCCGACGCAAGGAGATCGACATTATGCAGCTGGTAGGCGCCGCGGACTGGTTTATCCGCTGGCCCTTTATCCTGGAAGGCGTTTTCCAGGGGCTTATAGGCGCCAGCCTATCCGCGCTGGCCCTGGATTTAGGCTATAGGCTGGTCGTGCCTCACTTCCAGCGCTCCATCGCCTTTATTCCAGTCATACTCCCCAACGCCATCATCCCGTATTTATGGCTAGGCCTGACGCTCATGGGCTGCGCTGTAGGCGCTATCGGCAGTCTCATCTCGGTCAACCGTTACCTGAAGGCGTAGCTTATGAAAAAGCCCCCCATCCGCATATTGCTGATTCTTGCGCTGCTCTGCTCTTTTGCCCCAGCCATGGCGCAGAGCCCCGGCTCGCTGCGCAAGGATCTGCGCGACACAAAAAGCCAGCTTCACTATCAGCAGAGCCGCCTGGACACGCTTAACGAGAGAGAGCGCGATCTAGCGCGCCAGCTCAGCAATTCCCAGTACGACCTTCAGGAGAGCCGCACGGCCCTGAACAATACGATAGCTCGCCTGGAGAACGCCCAAAACCGCTATGAGGACATTCAGACTCGCCTCAGCATAGCCACCGAGAAGTACAAGCACTCCCTGCACATTCTGGGCCAGCGCCTGCGCGATATTTATATGCAGGGCGATATGGGCTATCTGCTCGTACTGCTAGGCTCGCAGAGCTTTACCGATTTTCTCGACTACGCCCACTATATTTCCATTATCGTCAGCCGCGACTACGATCTGCTCGACGAGGTTAGGCAGCTTAAAGCCGAGCTGACCAGCCAGGCTCAGGCCGCCCAGGAAGCGCTGATCGAGATGCGCCAGCTACGCGACGCCCAGGAGGAAAGGGTGAGCAAGCTCAGCAAAATCGAACAGCGCCGCGCCGAGCTGCTCAGCGATGTGCAAAGCCAGCGCGACAAAGTGGCCAGATACGTTACGGAGCTGGAGGGCAGCACCCAGGAACTGGAAAACAAGCTGCACAGAACTATAACCAAGCGCCAGTCGTACGCCCGCCCGCACATACCCCAGAAGAAACGCACCTGGGGCACGGGCCGCTATATCACTCCCGCAGAAGGCCCCATCACCTCGCCTTACGGCTACCGCATCCACCCTATATTCGGAACCATGCGCTTCCATTCGGGCATAGATATCGGCGCTTATTACGGTTCCAGCATTTTGGCGGCCGACAGCGGCATCGTCATCGAAGCCGGATGGATTGGCGGTTACGGCAATACCGTCATGATCGACCACGGCGGCGGTTACAGCACGCTGTACGGACACTGCTCCCAGCTCTATGTGCACCCCGGCCAAATGGTCAGCCAGGGAGAGGCTATAGCCGCCGTGGGCAGCACCGGCAATTCGACCGGTCCGCACCTGCATTTCGAGGTGCGCATAAACGGTGATCCGGTGGACCCGCTAGGCTTTATTTAATGTCAGTCCCGTTAGCAAAGTATCTCACGAACATATATGCGCTGCACCAGCTTCCGCGCCGGCACTGCTTCGCTGCGCTCAGATGTGCCTTGCACGGAACTGGTTACTCGCTAAACCCGCTCACAGCACAGCTGAAAAACGCAGACATGAGTTTAGTTAACAGCATTGACCCTAACATTATTTAAAAGTTATAATAGCAGCATCGTGAAGCTAGCGACTTAACTGCACGACTTTGGACATCTACGCGAGGAAACCATAATGTACATTACCGCTCCTAAAGCGCGGACTCTTCATATCCGTATGCTCATACTGGCTCTGGCCGCCGGACTGTTCATGTGCTGCGGCGCCCCGGCTCAGGCAGCGCCCACCGCCAAAGAGCTAAGCGAAAGCTACCGCTTTATCGATCAGGCTTTCAGCAAAATACAGAATGAAGCCCTCGAAGAGCGCACCACTCTGGAACTGGTAAACGCCAGCCTAGACGGCATGATCCTGTACGTCGAAAGCAAAAAGCTCGACGCCAGCTTCATCAAGCACGCCCCGGCCGGCACCTCCGACAAGCAGGCCAAAGAGTATCTGCGCAAAATGCTGGTAAAAACGGCAACGGCTTATCCGCAGCTTTACGAAAAACAGCGCCTGACCATGGAAGCGGTCAAGGGAGCGATGAATTCTATCGACCCCTACACAGTGTATCTCGATCCAGATGCCTATAAGACTCTGCAGGACACCATGGCTGGCGGCAACTTCGGGGGAATTGGCGTAGTCGTATCCAAGGATAAGACCACCGACCGGCTCATCATCGTCGAGCCCATGCCCAACACTCCGGCTATGCGGGCAGGAATTCGCGCCAAGGATCACATCCTCAAGATCGGCACTACCGATGCCACTCACCTTTCCGTACAGGACGCCTCTAAGCTCATGCGCGGCGAGCCTGGCACACCGGTAACCCTTACCATTCAGCGCGGAGCCGATACCCGCCCCTTCGAGGTCACCCTGGTGCGCGAGAAAATCCACGTTTCTACGGCTTCTGGCGAGGTGCTCGAAGAACAGGGCCACAAAATCGGCTACATCAACCTGTCAATATTTGGCGAAAGCACCAACCGCGAGCTTGAAGCCATAATGCGCGACTTCGACAAGCAGAACGTCGAAGGCTATGTTCTCGATGTGCGCAACAACGCCGGCGGCTATGTGTCGGCGGCGATCGATACCTGCTCCAAATTCCTGCCTCCGGGTCTGCGCGTCACCTCCATCAATCCCCGCGTAGGCAAGGAAAGCGTGCGCACCTCCCGCCCGACCGGCATCCGCCGCACCAAGCCTCTGGTCGTCTTAGTAAACGGCTATTCCGCTAGCGCTTCGGAGATTACCGCCGGCGCTATGAAGGATCTCAACCGCGGCACCCTGGTCGGGGTCAAGACCTTCGGCAAGGGCAGCGTGCAGAACGTATTTCCCATCCGCTTCCCCGGCAAGGAATCCTCCGCCTTTAAGATCACCATCGCCCACTACCACACCCCGTCTGGCCACGACATAAACAAAATGGGCATCACCCCTGACGTAGTAGTCGAGCTGCCCGAGGAGCAGGACAAAGACGCCAAATACGACGCCCAGAAGCAGGCGGCTATCGACGAGCTGATCAAAAAGCTTAACGGCACCGCCCAGGAAGACAAAGCTTCAGAAAACACCGAGCTTATTGTCGTCAACGGCTTTATCGATGAGCGCAGCTATATCGACGAGCAGCTGAAGGGCAAGAGCTATACCATCGAAAAATCCCAAATAGAGCGCCAGGGCGACAAGCTGACCGAGACTGTCACAGTTACTACCAAAGACGGCCAAAACCGCCAGTATAAGTTCGATATATCCTCGGTACTGAGCTTATAAGCAGGCTTCTCTACTAAAGCATGAATACCGACAGCCCATTCCAGCAAGAACAGGCAAAGCAGGAAGAACAGACCGAACAGAGCCCCACTGAAGTGTCTCAGCAGGAAGAACAGACCGAGCAGAGCTCTACTGAAGTGTCTCAGCAGGAAGAAAGCTCCCCTGCGGACGACAGCAGCTCGAAACGGCACAGGCTGCCAGGCTGGTTAAGTTTTTCCCTGAGCATGCTGCTTTCTTGCCTATTGGGAATGGGCCTTGGTTTGCTCCTGACCAACTATAATGGGTTAAAGTCCATAGCTGCCGAGTATTACTATGAGTTTAAGGATAAATCGGAATACGGGTGCGAGCTTCCGGAAGAGATCCTGGCCGTCATCAAATGCTACAGGGTTCTGCACCAGGATTTTTACCGTGACATTCCGCCCCAGCTCCTGCTGAACAGCTCTATAAACGCCATAAATATAGCCTGCGATCCCGAGAATCGCGACAAAAACAAAAATAAGAGCAAGGATAAGGACAAAGGCAAGAACAGAGACAGCGACAGCAGCGAGAAGGCCAGCGATAAGGCAAACAAGGACGGCGGCAAGCCTTCAGACCCCAAGTCCTCAGAGTCTGCCAAGGCCCCGTCGCCCCAGCCGTCTGCTTCTCCGGAAGCTACGCTGCCCACACCCAGTCCCAGCCCCACCCTTACAATGGCGCAGTTTTATTATGCCTACGCCCAGCTGGCAGCGAAAAAAATGCAGGAACCGTCCAATAAGTGCATTTATCAGCCTTTGCCCGACAGCCTCAGTGACGAGCATGAAATGCTCCTGCAGTACACCAAAACGCTGCTCAAAGCTCATTACGACAGAATCATCGACAAGGATGAGCTGTGCGAAAAAGCCATAAACGGGATGACCATCGCCACCGCCGATCCCTACACAACCTGCCTTAACAAGGAAGAGACCAGAGAGCTGGACGAAAGTCTGGGCAATGAGGATTACGGAGGAATCGGCGTTGCCATTGAAAGGGATGTGCACACCAACCAGCTTACCGTTATCGCGCCCATTGAAGGCAGCCCGTCAGACACGGCCGGCCTGCTCACCGGCGATGTGATCGTCAGCATCGACGGACGCCCCA
>JAFSXO010000229.1 GCA_017444045.1 bacterium
AGAGTCTGCCAAATGGTATTGCAGAGCTATTCGCCATGGGTGTCAGGAGAGGGTCTTTGATTTGGGGGGCTGTCAGTATTCCGTTGCTGGTATAGAAAGATATTTGCGCGATACGGTTCGCTATTATAGAAAAAACGTTTTTCGCGGCGATGCCGAAGCGCAGTATCAGCTGGGGCGGTTTTACGAGGACGGCGATGTTGTGGAACGGGATTTGGGTCAGGCGCTATGTCTGTATATCCGGGCTGCTGAACAGGGACATGAAAAGGCCAAGGAGATGCTGAATACCCCGTCAAAATATGATGATCAAGGGTGGCGAGTTCCGGCTTCTTTTTAGTATATTAGCGACTAACGGGGAACTGATATGTGCAATAACTGGCAGACCGATATATATATTAAAAGGTGTCTGAAGATGACTGGCTGGCGCTGTGCCTTCTTCGCTGCGCTTTTAATATCCCTATCGCTCTGGCTGGCGTCTCCGCTGCTGGCCGATGGGCGCCAAGCTAATGCCCTGGCTAAATTTGACCGCACCATATCGCGCTGCCTGGGCCGCAGCAATGGCGCCGAAAAGCTCAGCGAGTATACTATGGCTCCGCAGATATCGGCGCAAATCCCCAAAGCCCTGAAAAAACGCGGCGGGATCTCCGTCATGGGCTATTCCCTGTTAGCCAAAGAGCCGACATCTCCGCCGGTCAGCCTGCTTGTCACTACCAGCGACCAAGGGCTGCAGCTTGCCGAGTTTCTCCAAGAAAAGGGCGGCTTTGTCGGCTCCAAGCATGGCGATATCTGCACCGCGCTGGCTTATTATGAGCATCTGCCGGATATCGCCGCGCTAGAGAGCGTTAAGCATATCAGCGCTTCCCGTCCTATGCAGATGATGCTGGACGGCGCCCGCCAGCCCGAGGGTGTGAACCTCTCCGAGGCCGGCGAAACGGTTAATAAGGAGATATATCGGGACTTTACCGGTCGGGGTGTTTTAATCGGCGTTATCGACACCGGGATCGATCTTCAGCACGAGGCCTTTATGGATGCTGAGGGCAAGTCGCGCATTCTGTACTGCTGGAACCAGAACGAGAGCGGCGAGGCGATAACCGTCAGCGTGCCTCCTTTGGAAGAGGACGGGGCTTGGGAAAGCCGCACCTATGCTTATGGGCGCGAGTACACCAAAGCCGATATAGACGCTGGCAGCGCTCCCAGGGGCACTCAGAATCACGGTACACATGTGGCCTCAATCGCAGGAGGAAGCTTGGAGGACTATCCTGGCATCGCTCCCGAAGCTAATTTTATTATAGTTGACGCCGCTTACAATAACGGGGCGGGCTTTACGGAAAACAGTCTGCTCGATGGTCTTGAATACATGATCGCCAGGGCTAAAGAGCTTAACATGCCCCTGGTTGTCAATATGTCCCTCGGCAGCTTGGACGAATTCTGCGATGGCAGCGCCATATTCGATTTGGCGCTTCAGGCCGATATCGAATCGCCGGTAAGAAATCTGATAGCCTGCGTGTCTGCCGGCAACGATGGTGAGCATCGCTATCCTCTGGCGCTGGATGAATCCGCCACAGTTACCCTTAAGCACACTCCATTTAGCCTGTATGATGATGAGGCCACCGAAGAGGGACCGGCTTTGATTGTGGTTACTCCCTACGACCCAGAAGCATCGGTTACCATTGAGACCTTTGCCGATGCCGCATGTACGGAGAAAATCGCCACCATTGTCCAGGACTGCTCTCTGCTGAATTCTGGCTATATGGACGAGGGGCAGCTATTTGCGCTAGAAACTGTTTTATACGATGAAAACAGAGAAGCGATTGAGCCAGGCAGTGAAGTGCTGCCGGTAACGCTGTACGCGGAGATAGTCGGCAATATTCCCGATGATGTCTAT
>JAFSXO010000230.1 GCA_017444045.1 bacterium
AGGGCATATAATGTTATTTTTGGCACAGGCTGCGGCCGAGCGTATTTCCACAATGCAGGCCCTGTGGCTGGGTTTAATTGAGGGCATCACCGAGTTCTTGCCCATCTCCTCCACGGGCCATCTGCTGGTATCCTCGCAGATGCTGGGGGCCGCCAACACCGCGGGCACTTTTGAGATCGTCATTCAGCTGGGAGCGATAATCGCGGTCGTTATCTATTATTGGAAACGCCTGTGGGCCAAGCTGGCCGATGTAACGACAAATAAGTGCTCTCAGGATTTCTGGCTGCGCCTGTTTATCGCGTTTCTGCCGGCGGCGGTCGTGGGGCTGCTGTTGCACCATTGGATCGACAGCCTTTTGGAGAACCGTTCGGTGCAGGCCTATGTCATTGCCGTAACGCTTATCGTGGGCGGTATTGTGCTGTGGTGGGTAGACGGCTATGCCGCCGCCAAGAACGGCGAAGCGCCCAAAAGCGGTGACGGCAGCGATGAGGACGCCCCCAAAGGCGCGATTGAGGCCTTTGAAGAGGGGGAGAACATCACCCTAAAGCAGTCTCTGTGGATCGGCTTTGCCCAGTGCTTTGCGCTGATCCCGGGCATGTCCCGCTCTGGGGCCACGATCGTGGGAGCGCTGCTGGTGGGGCTTAACCGCGCCAAAGCTACGGAGTTTTCATTCTATCTGTCCATTCCCACCTTGGGAGCGGCTACAATATATACTCTGATAAAGAATTTCAGCAAGCTGGTAGAGGTCGGCAGCGTAGGAACGCTGGGCCTGGGTACGGTGGCTGCCTTTATAACCGCCTGGCTGTCTATCGACTGGCTTCTGCGCTACGTATCGAGCAACGATTTTAAGCTGTTCGCCGTATATCGCATCGTGGCCGGTCTGCTGATCATAGCCTGGGCGCACTGGTATATTTAAGCTATATTTCGCTATTATGTATGACTGCGTTTTATAAGTCCGCTTTATGGGGCAGCTCCAATTCGCGGAGCATAACCTCCTGGAAACCGCGGTGCAGCGTTTCGATTTCGGAGTGCTGGCCCAGATTCACCAGTAGGGCGGGGCAGTTCGAGGCACTTACCTGTAGCTCGGTGTTTTTGCTGATGAGGAAATCCTTCTGTCCGTCGGCGATAACGTCGGGCCGGGCGATCTCGGTGAGGTTGCGGATGCGGATGTGGGCGTTGGTGGGCAGCACCAGCGAGCGGATTGCCGATGAGAATACGGCGTTGGACGATACGAGGCAGATGGCGTCTATTAGCAGCACCGGGCCTCCCGCGCTGAAGGCGTAGGCTGTAGAGCCAGTTTTGCTGGCGATGATTACGCCGTCGCCGCGCACCCTGCCGAAGGCCTGCCCGTTGATGGTGATCTCCAGGGTTACTGTGCGGTTGCAGCCTCCGACCTGAAAATCGTTGAAGGCGCGGGACTGCCAGACCAGCTCGCCGTCGTGATAGACATCGCCCTGCAGCATGGTGCGGCTTTCGATAGTATACTTGCCGTCGATGATCAGCTGCAGCGCTGATTCGATCTCGTTCTCTTTGATGGCGCACAGATAGCCGACGTGTCCGAAGTTAATGCCCAGGACTGGGACCTTGAGCGGGGCCATAAGGCGGGTGGCGTGCAGCAGGGTACCGTCTCCTCCGAAGGCCAGCAGAACCTCTGCGTTTGTGCCTCCCAGGATGTTCTGCATATCTACGACCTC
>JAFSXO010000231.1 GCA_017444045.1 bacterium
CCCGAGGATCCCAACTACGATCTGTTCCGGCTTAGCTGTAAGGTTAGCGCTAAACGCCTCTTCCCCAATTTTACCTTCCTGGATTCTCCGTATAACCTTCAGTATTATCAGCCTGGCCGCCCAGAAACCGAGGTGGCTACTATGGGCTGCCGCACCAGGGTGATGGGCAACGTTTACGATCCCAGCCGGCAGATCGCCTATTCCAGAGGCAACCTGTCCTTCACGTCCATCAATCTGCCCCGGCTCGCTCTAGAAAGCCATAAAGATGAGAAGGTCTTTTATGAGAAGCTGAAGGCTATGCTGGATCTGGTGGCGCAGCAGCTGCTGGACAGATTTGAGATTCAGGCCAGCAAAGCGGTCTATAATTTCCCATTCCTGATGGGGCAGGGCGTCTGGCTCGATGCGGATACCCTGGGCGCGGCTGACAGCATCCGCGAGGTACTCAAGCATGGGACGCTTTCCATCGGTTTTATCGGGCTGGCCGAGACCTTAACTGCTCTTTATGGGCAGCATCACGGGCAGAGCGAGGCCATGCAGAAAAAGGGCCTGGAGATCATCGGCTTCATGCGGGATTATTGCGACCGGAGATCGCAGGAGCTGAAGATGAACGTCACCCTGCTGGCTACCCCCGCGGAGGGGCTTGCGGGGCGCTTCATCCGCCTAGATCAGCAGCGCTATGGCCGTATTCCGGGCGTTACAGACCGTGAGTATTACACCAACAGCTTTCACATTCCGGTTTGGTTTCCGATCACGGCTTACGAGAAGATCAAACTGGAGGCACCCTATCACGCCCTATGCAACGCCGGCCACATAAGCTATGTGGAGCTCGACGGCGACACCGCCAAGAATGTGGAGGCACTGGAAAGCGTGGTGCGCTGGATGCACGACTGCGGTATCGGCTACGGCAGCATAAACCATCCGGTTGACCGCGATCCCGTCTGCGGTTATATGGGCGTCATCGGCGATGTGTGCCCGCGCTGCGGACGGCGTGAGGGTGAGGAGATACCCCCGGAGCGGATTAGCGAGCTGAAAAAGCGCTACCCCCAAATGCCGGCCTTTCAAGGTATTAGATAAGGAGAAAAAGCAGATGTCACCTAAAAATCAGCAGGAGAAAATTGGCAAAGGCGTTAGTTTCGAGCGGATCCGGCGGATTACCGGCTATCTGGTTGGCACTATGGACAAATGGAACGAGGCCAAGCGCGCCGAGGAGCGCGACCGCGTCAAGCATAAGCTCGCCAAGTGATGCTCGATCTGGCTGAAATTGTTCAGGACAGCGTAGTTGATGGGCCTGGCTTGCGCACTACTATTTTTTGCCAGGGCTGTCCCCATCACTGCGCAGGCTGCCAGAATCCCGAGACCTGGGCCTTTGGCTGCGGTAAGCCGACGGATATTCAGACGGTAGTGGAGCTCGTAAAGCGCAATCCCATGTGCCGGGGAGTCACGTTTTCTGGCGGAGAGCCGTTCGCTCAGGCTGCCGAGCTGGCCGAACTGGCCAGAAGGCTGAAACGGGAAGGGTACGAGGTGGCCTCTTATACCGGCTATACCTTCGAGCAGCTGCTGGCAGGTACACCGGCCCAGCGGGAATTGCTTTCGGCTATTGACGTGCTGATAGACGGGCCATTTGTGCTGGCCGAACGGAGCCTGGAGCTTAACTTTAGAGGCAGCCGGAATCAGCGGGTGCTGAATGTGCCCCAGAGTCTGCGGTCGGGAAGTGCGTCTGAGGAAACCGCTCCCCGCTGGCTGGGAGAGTACTGATGCTTTTAGCAATGCCCGTAAATTATTGTTTAGGGCATTGCTATTGCTCGTTCATTTGTGCGCTAGCGCTGCGCTGCTGGCAAGCGTACAAATGAAACCAAAGGGTGGGCTGGCTAGGTGTAAGCTCGCGCTAAACGGGCGCCGCCGTGCGCGTTATTATTATCGAAGAATGGGCCTGTTCACGGCAGACTGAACGGCCTATTCTTTTTCTCTGTTCCGAAGTTTTAATAAGGTATGTTCGCAAGACACTGAGCTATGATATCTCTTTCTGTGCCGCAATGCGCCTGTATGACGCTGGCGCTAGAAAGGTGACCATTGCTTATTGTGCGAAGTAACCTTCCCATTTATGATAGTAAAAGACCGCGTTAGCTATGCGTTAGCGGCACAAGGGCGCTGAGCGGTTTAGCAGTATCTTTAACTTGAGCAATGGCTAATAGATCCCCATTATAACTCCCCCTAAAGGATGGCAATGGTTATAAGTTAGCGAGTAGCTAACATGTTAACATCCTAACTCCCCCTAAAGTATGGCAGGGGGAGATGTCGCGACTGCGACAGAGGGGGTGGCCACAGTTGGCGGAAGAATCGAAGTTTAACGCATGTTGTGTGCTAACTTGTACGCTGATATACAACGCAGCGCTAACGCTCATGAATGAGCAATGTCAATGCTTTCGCTCCTTAACTTATAAGCATTGCTGACAGAGGCGGTTAGCCTCTTCGCGCTGACGGCATATCTCCGCCCAGCTGGTCATACCGCTCAGCCGCTCGGCGAAGTCCCGCATAGCCGCAGGTATATCGATGCCCTGCGGGCACACCTTACTGCAGGCACCACAGCCTATGCAGGCAGACGGCTGCTTATCCGCGCTCAGCGCATCCATCTGCATCTTTACCGTCAGGCTGCCGTCAAAGCGCAAATCGTTATAGGCGCGCAGCAGCATGGGAATATCCAGCTCCCTAGGGCAGCCATCGCAGCAGTAGCGGCAGGCGGTGCAGGGCAGAGAATCCTTAAGCGCCTCGGCGATCTCAGCCAAGGCCAGCTCTTCGTCCCGACTGAGAGGCCTATCCTCAGCAAAGGTGCGCAGATTGTCTTCAAGCTGCGCCAAAGCGGACATGCCGCTCAGGATAACCTTAACCGGCGCGAACTTTAGCAGCCAACGGAAAGCCCAGGCGGCAGGCGCTTCCTCGGGGCGCAGCGCGCGGAGCCGCGCAGACAGGCTGTCGCTAAGATGCGCCAGCTTACCGCCGCGCAGCGGTTCCATCACCCACACAGGCATGGAGTATTCCGCCAAAATGTCGCATTTCGCCCTAGCATCCTGAAGCGTCCAGTCGAGGTAGTTCAACTGGATCTGGCAGAACTCCAGCTCGCTGCCGTATCTGTCCAAAAAATAGCGCAGATTATCGGGACGGGCGTGCGACGAAAAGCCCAAATGACGTATGCGGCCCTGGCGGCGCTGCTCTATAAAATAATCTATAATGCCCCAGCGCGGCTCCTCGTATACAGACAGCGACGCTTCGCAGACATTATGCAGCAGGTAATAATCAAAATAGCTGACGCGGCACTTCTGCAGTTGCTCGGCAAATATGGCCGGAGGATCGTAAGAAGCGCTGATCTGATGGCCGGGAAATTTGTCGGCCAGATTAAAGCTCTGGCGCGGATAAGCGCTGAGCACTCTGCCCATGACAAGCTCAGAACGGCCGCCATGGTAGGGATAGGCCGTGTCAAAGTAATTGATGCCCTGCGACAGCGCTAGATCAACCATGCCCGCGGTCTGCTCTTCGTCAATGCTGCCGTCCTCCCGCAAAGGCAGGCGCATAGCTCCGAAGCCCAAACGCGAAAGCTGTTCACCTTTAAAATCGCTATATAACACGGCCTTATCCCCCTCTAATAAAAGCTACAGAGATTTGGCCAATGCCTTAACCTCGGCCATTTTGGCTTCGGTCTTATTCTCGCCCTCGCAGGCCGTAATAATGCCAGCGTTCTCAAATCCGCAATAGCCGATAATACTCTCAAACTGGCGAATCGCGCCATCGTACACGTTGGGCGAATGCGAGCTGAGCAGCAGCACAGCCTTTTTGACCTTCTGAGGATACTGTATGGCATAAAAGCGCTGTATGGGGAGCTGAAGCTGCGCGGACAGCGTGAAATAGTAAACGGGAGAGGCCAGCACCAACACTTCGGCCTCGTTTATAACGGGATAAATCTCCTGCATATCATCCTTCTGGATGCAGACGCCGTTGCCCTTATTGTGACAGTATTCGCAGGCCAGGCATCCCTTAATGTTCTTCTTGGCCACATCGATTACAGTAACCTGATGGCCGGCCTCTTTTGCGCCTTCCGCAAAGGCCTCAACCATAGCCGCGGTATTCCCCTTAGGGCGGGGGCTGCCGAACAAAACCACTATATTCATCTCATCTCTCCTTGCTATCCTTTAGCATTATCGGTGTTTATAAACTCATAATCCTTGCTGCCGATTCCCTCTTCAGCGGCCACATCAATAGTATGCTCGCCATGGCGGCTGTGTACCCGCTCGAGGAAATGCTCGCGGCCAGGATCCTTAGATTTATAAATCAAGTCCATACAGGCGCGATCCAAAGCGACAGGGTCTATCGATCCCAGAATGCCGATATCTTTAATGCAGGGATCCTCAGCCTTGGCGCAGCAGTCGCAGTCAACCGACATGTTGCACATTATGTTGATAAAAGCCATATTGCTGCGGAAATAAGAGACCACCGATCCAGCGGCATCGGCCATCGATTCCAGAAAATACTCGTTTTTCTCGGGCAGCTGCTGCCAAACCTTAGTCTGGTCCAGAGTTTTGCCAGCCGAGTGTATCCAGGATTTGCCCGCCGATGAAGCGCAGCCGATGGAAAGCTGTTTCAGCGCCCCGCCATAGCCGCCCATAGGGTGCCCCTTGAAGTGAGAAATAACCAGCATTGAATCGTACTTAGCCATGTCGCGGCCCACATAATTGCAGGTAAGCCACTTGCCGTCGAAAACCGGAAGCACCATATCCGGCCCCTTGTCATCGAGGATATCTACGGAGAAGACATCGCTCCAGCCGTGCTTTTTAATCAGCCTTTCATGCTTTTCCGTGCTGTTGCGCTCGCCGGCATAGGCCGTATTGCACTCGACCACGGTGCCATTAACGCGCTCAACTATGGGCTTCATAAACTCCGGACGCAGGTAATTCTGATTGCCAGCCTCTCCGGAGTGAACCTTGACCGCCACGTTGCCGGCCAGCTCTTTATTAACGCAATTATATATGAAGACTACCGCCTCAGGGCTAATCTCAGAGGTATACCATACAACGGGCTTGCCCTCAGGAGAGTAATGTGCCGGATCGGAGTCCGCGGTAAAGCCGCATAAAAACATGCCAGAAGCCATAACCCCAAAGCATCCGGCCGTAACGGCTAGCCTCTTCCAACCATTATTAAAATCCATCTAAAGCTACTCCTTTTTTTGCGAACGCGTTTGCGCTGCCTCAGCTTTCCTCATTCGCGAACAAATTTGCGCTGCACTAGCTTCTGCGACAGCATTGCTTCGCTACCCTCAGAGGTGCCTTACGCGGAACTAGTTACGCGCTTTGATCCGCCCACAACGACCGTGAATTGTACCAACTAAGGCTTAACTAAATGACATTGCCATCCTTTAGGGAGAGCTATAATGGGGAACTATTGGCCATTGCTTAAGTTAATGAGACTAACGCTAATCGCTAAATAACGACATAGATATTAGTAGACTTCTCTTAAAACGAAAAAAACCTTTCCAGAGGAAAGGTTTGGCGGATAGCAAGGGATTCGAACCCCTGGTAACATTACTGCTACGGCGGTTTTCAAGACCGCTGCTTTCAACCACTCAGCCAGCTATCCAAAGCTTAACAGCCTCTGCAATATAGCAGATAGCCCAAAAAAAATCAATATTCTGTGCTGCAAAAACCAGTTATCAGATTATCGTCCGATAATACGCCTTAGGGAAACACTGATAAATCAGCGTTTCCCTAAGAGCATATATCATTCAGCTATCTAATCTGCCGAGCGGCAAAGCATAATTAACCGATAAACTCGGGCTTATGACTACGAAAGCTACCTGACTGGTTTTTTTTCAAAAACCGCTATTAGTGCCTAGGGCCACCCGGACGCGGGCCGCCAGGATGAGGGCCACCGGGGCGCGGACCGCCAGGTCTAGGGCCGCCAGGGCTGGGCATAGGCCGCGGAGTCGGCTTGGGCGCAGGTCTGGGCGCCGGCTTTGGACTGGGGGCAGGCGTCGGCTTCGGGGCCGGTCTGGGCGCAGGGCCAGGGCCGGGTTTAGGACCAGGCTTGGGGCCGGGGCCAGGCATCGGTCTAGGCGAAGGGCCGGGGCTAGGCTTAGGACCAGGCTTGGGGCCAGGGCCAGGTATGGGACCGGGGCCGGGCTTAGGACCAGGCTTAGGGCCAGGGCCAGGTATGGGACCGGGACCAGGCTTAGGACCAGGCTTAGGGCCAGGGCCAGGTATGGGACCGGGGCCGGGCTTAGGACCAGGCTTAGGGCCGGGGCCAGGTATGGGACCGGGGCCGGGCTTAGGACCAGGCTTAGGGCCAGGGCCAGGTATCGGGCCAGGGCCGGGCTTAGGACCAGGCTTAGGGCCAGGGCCAGGTATCGGGCCAGGGCCGGGCATAGGACCAGGCTTAGGGCCGGGGCCAGGCATCGGGCCAGGGCCGGGCATAGGACCAGGCTTAGGGCCGGGGCCAGGCATCGGGCCAGGGCCGGGCTTAGGGCCAGGCATCGGCAGTGGCGGAGGCGGTGGAAGCGGAGCGGGTTTAGGCGCAGGCGCAGGCATAGGAGCTGGTGCAGGCGCAGGACCAGGACCAGGCATCGGTCTGGGTCTAGGCGGAGGCGGAGGAAGCGGAGCGGGCATAGGCCCGTGATGTCCTTTGTGATGGCTTCCCAGAGCGAATCCGACACCGCCGCCAAGCAGACAGCCTAATCCGGCGCCAAGAGCGACTCCGACAGGGCCAGCGGACATACCTAACATAGCTCCGATGCCTTTGCCTATTAAGGCTCCAGCCAAACCGCCCTTTAGAGCATTGGCATTTTTATTGTGTCTTATCGGGCCTAAAACTTCGGCGCCGACTTTTTTAATGTTGGCTAAAAACGACTTAGGAGTTGCTGCGTGTGTTGCCTGATTCTCCTGTATATCGTGCGTTTTATTGAAGCCAATACCATTAAGCATCATAGCATTAGTATCCTTAATGTATTACTTACCCAATGCCACTAACTTATGAATCAATGTCGTTTTGTTAGTGTTTAGCGAACATATTCGCGCGGCAACAGCTTCCGCACGGCACTGCTTTGCTCAGATGTGCCTTGCGCGGAACTGCTTACGCGCAATAAGCTACAAACGACAGCCATTAATTGTATCCACATGGGCTTAACTAAATGACACTGACTTAGGAATAAATGACATTGGTTATGCTTATTCATGTGCGTTAGCGCTGCGCCAGCTCAGGGGCCGACACTGCTTCGCTACGCTTAGCTCTCGTGCGGAAC
>JAFSXO010000232.1 GCA_017444045.1 bacterium
CCGATTGTGGTCATGCCGATTATGATGACGCATTTTGTTATGCTTCAGCGCAACCTGATCTACACCGGGGTCACGAGGGCAAAAAAGGGGCTGATTATTGTCGGTACCAAGAAAGCCATTGCCGTGTCCGTCAGAAACTTAACCGTCGACAAAAGAAATACCCTGCTGACGGAGACCATCAGAGCATACGCCAATGCAGATACACTAGATCGGGCAGACTGGCCTTCGGAGAGCATACCAGAGGGAACGGGCCGCAGTCAGTGGCTGAGAATAGACCTGTTCGAGCGGCTATCGAAGTCCAGCTTCCGTATGCGCTTCAGGCTGACCGATGCTGATAAGGCGTACATACAGGAAAAAGGTATGGCGGCCATACGCTCTCACGCTGAGAAATTCATCCGCCAAAGGCTGGCACCAGCGGAGCTGCCAAACGATGGCAAGCAGACTCCTATGCGCGGCGCCCCGCAGGGCCATCCAGTTTTTCTCGCCCAGCATGCTACTGCAACCTGCTGCCGAGGTTGTCTAGAGAAATGGCACGGCATCAGCAAGGGCAGAGAGCTTACCGAACAGGAACAGGCGTATGCCGTAGATGTGCTTATGAAATGGCTCAAACGGCAATTGGGCAGCTAGCATTATACGCTATGAAGCTGGGCACAGTCACGGCAGACGGTACAATAAACCGTCCGAACTATGCTATAATCTGCATAAGTAAAGCTAAGCGAGGTGGCAATTGTGGGCATATATCTCAATCCAAATGCCGATCTATTCCAGATCGCCCGCAATTCAAGAATCTATGTCGATAAATCCAAGCTGCTGGCATATACAAATTCCGTCATCCGCACCGAGGATCGCTTTATCTGCGCCAGCCGACCCCGCCGCTTCGGCAAAACTATGACCGCCAACATGCTGGCAGCCTATTACAGCAAAAACGGCAGCCGGGCTCTGTTTGATGATCTCGCCATAGCCAATGACCCAAGCTATGCTGAACATCTCAACAAATATAACGTTATATTTATCAATACAAAAAACTTCTTGCCAGAAGACGGCAATGCCCAGCAATTAATAACCAGCATAAGCCAAGCTGTCATCAGCGATCTCAAACGCGAGTTTCCCCAAGTCCCGTTCTCTGATGCTGAAGATTTGACCAAGGCAATGCTAGATTGCTACGCATTAACGGGTGAGCGCTTTATTTTTATTTTCGATGAATGGGACTGTTTGGTACGCGAGAACCCTGAGGCCAAGAAGGATTTGCGCGCTTATTTGCATTTTCTTGAGAGACTTCTAAAAGATAGGCCTTATGTTGATTTAGCCTATATTACAGGGATTATGCCCATCCATAAATACGGTTCCCAGTCAGCGCTCAATATGTTCCGCGAATTCAGCATGACCACTCCGCGCAATTTTGCTGAGTTCGTTGGATTTACCGACACCGAGGTGCAGAAGCTATGCCAGAATTACAATATGGACTATGCGGAGATGCGCCGCTGGTATGACGGCTATCGATTATCTGGTTTTCCTCACGTTTACACACCCTGCTCCGTTGTTCAGGCAATTAATGCCCGCAGCTTTGAGAACTATTGGACTAATACGGAAAGCTTCAATTCTCTGAGCGGATGGATAGCCATGAACTATGATGGCCTGCGCGACAGCATTATATCTATGCTCGGCGACGTTCCCCAAAAAGTCAACACTCTGCGCTTTTCTAACAGCTTCAGTGAGATATACAGCCGAGATGACGTACTTTCTCTGCTGATTCATTTGGGCTATTTGGGCTTCGATGCCGCCAATTCCCAAGTCTTTATCCCTAACCAGGAAATTGCCGCTGTATTCGTTTCAGCAATTGAAGCCAACAGCTGGTCAGAGGTCATGGCTTCCATAAATGCTTCAGAAAAGCTGCTTGCAGATACCTGGAATAGAGATGGTCAGGCTGTGGCCAAGGCGATGGACCAAACATATACGGAAAGTTCCATTCTGGCTTATAACGATGAGAATTCATTAGCCTGCAGGCTCTCTTTGGCATATTACACAGCCCGCCAGTATTACACGGTAATACGCGAGATGCCAGCAGGCAAAGGCTTTGCCGATCTCGTCTTTATTCCCCGGCCCAACCATGGCGATAAGCCGGCACTGGTAATCGAATTAAAATGGAACATCAGCGCAGCCAGCGCTATAGAACAGATCAAATGCCGGCACTATCCCGATTCTCTGCGTGGCTTTAAAGGTCACATACTATTGGTAGGGCTGAATTATGACAAAAAAGAAAAATGCCACGAATGTATTATTGAAAATATGGATATATTGAGATAATAGGAAAAGAACTACAATTCAGTCAGAGTTAGGAGCTTATGAAAGCATGGTTTATCCCAGAAGAAAACGTCAGTTAGGCCAAGCATACAAGAAATACCTCCTGGGCACACTCCTGCTTATAATCATCGCCTGTATTTGGTGGGGTTACAGCACGCGGTTTTCCGGAGACAGCGACGTAAACAGCAAGAGCCTCACCGACAGCAATGCGCCAAGTACGCCCGCGAAACAGCCATCTGCAGCGGAATTGGCCGAAGCCGCCAAGGAGTACCAGTTAGGCGAAGACTGTATTTCCGGGCTGGATAGCCCCGCCGACATGATAAAGGCGATTGGGCATTTCAAAAAAGCGGCGGAGCTGGGAGACGCTAACGCCCAGTTCAGATTAGCCGGCATTCTTTATCAGGAGGCCGATATCCAGTTCTATCAGGGGCCTGGAGCTGGCAGCGAGCGCTTTATAGAAGATATGGATACGGAAAAGATAAACCAAGCTGCCCGCTGGGCACAGAAAGCGGCAGACCAGGGCGATGCCGACGCCCAGGCGCTGCTGGGCCACATGTATTTCATCTTGTTTATTGCTAAACAAGATGCGGTCTTCAGCGCCAAGCACACGGACGATTTATTTACCAGCACATACAGCGCTGACGAAACAGCGCAGCAGGCGCTAAAATGGACGCAGAAAGCCGCTGAACAGAACAATTCGAAGGGACAGGTCATGATGGGCGCTTTCTGCGAGGGCAGCTTACCTCCGGCTGTAAAGAAGGATGACGAAAAAGCCGTGTACTGGTATACAAAAGCGGCGGAGAAAGGCAGCACAGAGGCTATGGAGGCTCTGCGCAGTCTGTACAGCAGACGCGGAGATGCTGAAAAAGAACAGTATTGGCGTGAAGCGGAAGAAAAGCAGACTGCCGCAGGCCAAGCGCGTCATGAATGAGTCCGCTTGAGCGCAGCTTCTCACCTCAGCTTTTCAATGCTTCCGCAAACAGAATGGCATTGGGCAAAACAGGATGATAGGGGCAGCTCATGAAGTAGAATAATTATTTTAAAGGAGGTAAGTATGAGGAAAAAGAACGCTGCCATGATCGTTGCCGTTGCTATAATCGCATCCATGCTTATGGCTATACCGGTGTATGCCGACGAGAGCGCGGGAAAGGCAACTGATTATTCCAAGAAGGACAGCTGGTTACAGATACCGGAAGTTACCAAAGATGTCGACACGTTTTACATCTATTCGACGGTGTACGTTGAGTCGAGCTTTGCAGAGGGCGCTCCCGATTACGCGACGCTCGACACCCCCGAGATGCTAATGGGCGCGCTGGGCGAGTACATAACAAACGCCAGCGTATTCGAGGACTCCACCAATGTGTTCGTGCCGTTCTATCGTCAGATCGGCATGCGGTACGCGGGAGAAGTCGCGAAGAAGACCGGGAGCATCGAAGCGGCGCTCTCCGGCAGACCCTATGATGATATTAGCGCTGCGCTCGACTACTATTTTGAGAACTACAATCAGGGCCGTCCGTTCATCCTCGCTGGCCATAGCCAGGGAGCATCCATGGCCAAATACGTGCTGACGCACTACTTCAAGCAGCACCCTGAGTACTACAAGCGCATGGTTGCGGCCTACGTCATCGGCTTTTCCGTTACGAAAGAGGATCTCAAAGCCAACCCGCACCTGAAGTTCGCGACCGGCGAGAGCGATACGGGCGTCATCGTGAGCTGGAACACCGAGGGTCCAAAGAATGTGAAGGAGAATGCCCATA
>JAFSXO010000233.1 GCA_017444045.1 bacterium
AGCCCGCGGGCAGGAGCTAGGCAAGGTAACTCTGCCAGCTCCGGCAATGGGCAGCAATACTATTGTGTGCCCTATTCTGCGTTTAGCCACACTCGAAGACCTGGCAACCGATCAGCGCCACAAGCTTCAGGCAGAGGAAGCCTTAGAGATTATTAAGGCTCGTGTGTTTGAGCACAATCTGCCTATGCAGATCCTTTCCAGTGTGATTACCCTGGACGGCAACTGCATAGTCGTAGAATTCGCCGCCGAGAACCGCATAGATTTTCGCCACCTCGTCAAAGATCTAGCCCCGAGGCTGCGCAAGCGCATAGAGCTTCACCAAATAGGCACGCGAGACCGCGCCACGCTCATCGGCGGGCTAGGCCTATGCGGGCGCCGTCTTTGCTGCGGCAACTGGCTTAATGATTTTTCCTCAATATCTATAAAAATAGCCAAGCTGCAGGGCATCATGTTTAACCCCTACCGCATTTCAGGAGCCTGCGGACGCTTAATGTGCTGTCTGAAATACGAGCATCAGGTATACAGCGAGTTCACCGCCAACATGCCCAAACTGGGCGATATCGTAAAATACCGCAGCGACAAGGCCAAAGTGGTCGGATACAACATAGCTCACGGCACTATTTCCCTACAGCGCCCCGAAAAGGGCATCATCGAAGTATCCTTGGAAGAGGCTAAGAATCTGCCGATTATGGCCTCATACGAGCAGAGCAGCGAAAACGCCAAAAACGAGAACAGCGATTTCCCCGAATACTAAAATCCTTTATGGAGAGCAATAATGGGGATCTATTGGCTATTGCTTAAGCTAACGAGATTCGGCATATTGTATAGCTTATGGCTCTTAACAAAGGGTGGAGGCTACCAAGAGCGAATTTTATTGTATTAAGCATAACAGAGCTCTAATCACATCAGTGAAACAAGGGCACGCCAACGCGCAATACTTATTATTTCAATGAGGAGGAGGCATCACTATGAGTGAAAATCCTGAAGCTGTCAAAGAAGCACTGGCCCTGCTGCAAGAATCCTTTAAGGGTCTGGATCACGAGGAGATGGAAGTAGTGCGCTCCATCCAAAAAGAAGTCGACGATGCTGTAAAAGCCGGTACCGTCACCAATTCCAAGCTGGAATTTTGCTACACCATTAAGTTTAGCCAGGACCGCATAAGCAACTCCAAGCTGTTAGGAGCCTGCGAAGCCTATATCAAGGCTGTTGAAGGCTAAACCAGACACCTCAGCTTTTTTGCCTCGACCATCCCCTCTAACGCTGGCGCAGCGCAAGTAAGATTACATAAATAAGCCTCTAAATGATATGGCTGTCATCTAGAGGCTTTGCTTTAAGCTTTATTGTGACAAGCTATTAGCGCGGAGCCAGTTCAGCGCAAGGCACATCTGAGCGCAGCGAAGCAGTGCCGGCGCGGAAGCTGGCGCAGCGCAAGTATGATTTCATAAATAGATATGCGCCAGGCAGACGCCTGGCGCATATCTATTTATTAGTGCTTTACAAAATAACCGTTCTCAAAGCACTTCTGCAAATCAAGCTGATAATTCTGCCTCGGCCCATTATCCAAATGGTAAATCAGAAGCTGCAGCAGGATGCGCGCATGCTCAGGGGACAGATCATACGAAGCCAGCGTTCCCAGCTCGTCATCAGACACCTCGTGGTTGCGATGCACAAAGCCGCTGACCACGCGGCTTGAGCGCACAACCTTTACCCCCTTGCTTACAGCACGCTTTACGGCTTCTATGCATTCTTTAGACATATTGCCGTTGCCGACTCCGGCGATAACAATACCGCGCGCGCCATGCTCTACGGCGGCATCTATAGAATCCCCGTCATACCCAGCATAAGCGTGCACTATGTCCACCTTCGGGAGAACAGCATCGGCAGGAAGTCCCCAATAAGGACGCTCGCCATAAATCGGAGCGCTGTAATAGCGAACCGCACCCTCGTCTACCCTGCCCACAGGGCCATTGTAGCGCGAAGAATAAGGATCCAGACTGTTGATGTTGCTCTTATAAATATCGCGGCTCTCAAAAATATTCCCGCACATCGTCACCAAAACGCCACGGTTATGAGATTCTGGAGCGGAAGCAATCTTAACCGCATAATACAGATTAGCCGGGCCATCGGGCGAAATAGCTGTAGCGGGGCGCATCGATCCGACAAAAACCACGGGGTTGTCCCTCTCAACGGTGTTTTCAAGAAAGAAAGCCGTCTCTTCCATAGTGTCAGAACCATGGGTAATGACCACGCCATCATAATGCTGCTTTGTTAGAGCGTCATTAACGCGCTTGCTTAAGCGCACCCACAGATCACAGGTCATATCCTGACTGGCGATATTGCAGAACTGCTCGACGTCGCAATTAGCCAGCTTGCTTATCTGAGGCACCGCATTAACCAAATCCTCCGCCTTAATTTTGCCGGCATCATATCCGGTAGCCGAGTTTTCTTTAGCCACACCAGCGATGGTACCGCCGGTGGCTAAAATCAGCACCCGCGGCAGTTCCTCGCTGTAGGCCGGAGCGGATCCGGCCAGCATAGTACAGAACAGAGACGCTGCTAAAGCGCTTTTGGCAAAAAAATTCATAACATACCCCTCTCGCACAAAACCATTAACTCAGGGAACCGAGAGCATATTGGCGCTGCGCTGGCTTCTGAGAATCATCTCTAGGCTCAGATGCGTCTGGCGCAGAGACACGCGTAAATGCTTTTTATTATTTACGGCGGGCACGCCGAAAATCTTTTCAACGGAAAAACCGACATAATCTGTCTTTTTTTTACTGCTATAATGTCTTGCCGTAGCCTTTTTTTCGTGTCATAATTGTCCTGATATAATGATAAAGCCTACGTTTTTATCCAAAGAATAGAGGTTCACAAACATTGATGGATTCAGAAGCCGAACTAAACAGCATGAAAAGCAACAATAAAATCGACAGAGTGCTGAGAATATATTCCAGACTGATGAACGGATACATCGTCAGAAAGTCTGAGGAAGCGCAGAGGTTCGGCGTCAATGAGCGCAGCATCCAGAGAGATATCGAAGATATACGCCTGTTTATGGACCATGATTCTCTGGATAGCGGCATCACCAACACCGTTATATACGACCGGAAGCACAATGGCTACCGCTTGGAGCAGATATACGACATGAAGCTCAGCAACAGCGAGATTCTGGCCATCTGCAAGATCCTACTGGACAGCCGGGCCTTCACCAAGAAGCAAATGACCGGGATTATATCGCGCCTGATAGACTGCTGTGTGCCCAAGGTTAATCATAACGACGTTAAAGGGCTTATCCGAAATGAGGAATTCCACTATGTCGAACCGCGGCACCGCTCTGATTTCATAGACAAAATGTGGGACATCGGCAAAGCTATCCTCGAACGCTCATATATTGAGATCTGCTACCAACGCCTAAAAAACAAGGCCGTAGTAAAAAGGATGATAAAGCCTGTAGCCCTGATGTTTTCGGACTATTACTTCTACGTTACCGCATTCATAGATGACGAAGCGGTCAAAGAGGACTTTGACATCCATAATGATCCCTTCCCGACGATATACAGAATCGACAGAATAAAGGAATACCGCATCCTAAACAAACATTTTGACATACCCTATTCAAACCGCTTTGAAGAGGGCGAGTTCCGCAAAAGAATACAGTTCATGTACGGGGGCAAGCTGCAGAGAGTGCGCTTTACCTACTGCGGCCCTTCTATAGAGGCCGTTCTCGACCGGCTTCCTACAGCGGTATGCAAAGCAGAAAAAGACGGGACATATACGGTAACGGCCGAGGTCTTTGGCAAGGGCATTGAAATGTGGCTGAAAAGCCAGGGCTGCTTTGTAAAAGATATAGAAATCAGGTAATCCCACATATAAAGCTTACTAAATGACGCTCTCCTATGGGAATCTCAGCCGCAGTACCGAATTATCCTGAATGCCATTTGCAGCCTGTATATTTGATATGGACGGCGTGTTGCTCGATTCAGAGCCATTCTGGCGCCAAGCCGAACGCGAAATATTTGCCAGCGTAGGCATTATGCTAACCGAGGAAGACTGCGCCGAGACTATGGGCATACGCATCGATGAGGTTGTCGCCTACCGCTTTAGCCAGCGTCCCGGAAGCTATCCGCCGATCGAGGAAATGAACGAGCGCATAGTTTCCCGGGTAACGCAGCTTGTGCAGCAGTACGGCAAGCCTCTGCCCGGCGTTTTCAAAGCCCTAGATTTTCTGCAAAGCCAGAAGGTTCCCATAGCCCTGGCTTCATCATCATCGTCGGCGCTTATCTCTGCTACTCTTTCTGCTCTAAAGCTGGAGCCATACTTTCCCGTCTGGCATTCTGCCGAAAACGAGCCTTATGGCAAGCCCAACCCCGCCGTATACCTTTCTATTGCCGCCAAGCTGGGAAGCGATCCCTGCCAATGCCTAGCCATTGAAGACTCGCTTAACGGAGTGATCGCCGCCAAGGCAGCGCGCATGGCCTGCGTAGCCGTGCCCGAAAGCTGCGTTGCCAGCCTTCCGCAGTTCTGCTTGGCAGACGCCAAGCTAAACAGTCTTGAAGAGCTGCCAAATGTTTGGGAAAGCCTCAACGCTAGCCAAAAATAGAACGGCCCAGCTCATTGAGGTTTTCCAGCAGGTCATCTAAAACCTGGACGCGCTCATACTGCCCTTCGCTGTCAAGCTGAGCTCTGCAGGCCAGCAGCCCGCGGAAATGCTCCTTCATTTTGGGCATATCGCCTAAATAGGCGCAGGCTTCTGCCAAACCAGCCCGGGCGGTGCACATTTCCATTACGCAGTCCATATCATCCGCAAACAGATGCTCATAGGTCTCTAAAGCCCAGCCATAATCGTGGCAGGCCAGCTCGAGCTGACCGGTTTCGATAGCAAGGCGCCCGCGGGCCACATGCAGGCTGGCCACCGCCATATCCTCACGGAAGCCGTCTACCAGCGTCTGCAAGCCGTTATCGATAGCGATACGGTACTCCTCCATGGCTTCGGGAATCATGCCCATCTCAGTCAGAAGCGCAGCTCTGCTGGCGCTTATGCGGAATACATCCACGCGCGCTTCGGGATTATTGCTGCGCTGCAGCATCTCATAAAAGATAGTGCGTGCCTGCATAAGGTAGGCAGCCGCATCCTGGGGCTGGCCTGCCGCATGCATCATAGTTCCCGTCAGGCGCTCGGCATCGCCCCACCAGGCCCAGGCATCGGCGTTGAAATTATCTGCTAAATGCTTTCTGGCGGCAAAGCACACCTTAGTCAGCAAACGGATAGCCTCTGGAGTATAACCGCTGTCGGCAAACAGACGCGCGGTTTCAACGCTACCCTCCAACAGGCCTGCCATTAGCTCTCTGGCTAGCTCGGGATGATCGTCTAAACGGCTGGCCACATACCAGAAGGTCTTTTCTGCCTGCCCTACTCCGCTGCGATCGAGCCAGGCAAAGCCGTTGTCAATGTGCGTGTTCATCTCCTGGAGCCAGATCCTGGCCAGCTCCTGCTGCTCATCGGTATAGGCACCAGTTTGGCCTGCATCTGCAGCCTCTGCCGGCATCTCCGCCGCGGGCTGGCCAGAAGTATCTGCTTCGGAGCTGGCATCATCCGGCTCGATTTCCTCGATAAGCGGCCCTCGGGAGCTTTTTGCCTCGGCAGCCGGCGGATTCTCCAAAGACACCGCACCGCTCTGTTCAGCGCTGTCATCGCGGGCCTGATAGCTCTCGGCGCTCACTTCAGGCATATCTGAAGCCGCGTCAGACGCGGGAAGGCTCAGATCATCGCCGCTCTTGCCAGGCTCAGTCATAGAGGCTAGCGTTTCGGCGTCGGGAGCATCCATCACGCCAGTGCTAGCGCCTAAAGCCATGCTGCCGTTAGGCTCAGCCACAGCCTCGCTCTCGCCAAAGATATCGAGCACCGCGGCGATATCACCCATATCGGCCGTGGCATCTGGCGAATCCGCAAAGCTGTCGGCATTCAACTCGTCAATGTCGGAAGCTGCCGACGCAGAAGCGTCTGTCGCAGAAACAGACACGGCATCAGAACTCTCTTCTGTAGACTGTTTGGCCTCCGCGGCATCAGCGCTCAGAGGAGCTGGCTCCGCTTCGGACTGAATCGTCTGGACAGCTTCGCCTAATGCTCCAGCAGCAGCGGGGGCACCATAAAGCTCAGCCTCGGCAACTGGTTCAGATGCTCCATCGGAAGCCTCACCAGCGGCAGGAGCGCCATAAAGCTCAGCCTCGGCAACTGGTTCAGATGCGCCAGCGGAAGCATCACCAGCGGCAGGAGCGCCATAAAGCTCAGCATCAGTAACTGGTTCGGATGCGCCAGCGGAAGCATCACCAGCGGCAGGAGCGCCATAAAGCTCAGCCTCGGCAACTGGTTCGGATGCGTCAGCGGAAGCATCGCCAGCGGCAGGAGCGCCATAAAGCTCAGCCTCGGCAACTGGTTCAGATGCGTCAGCGGAAGCATCGCCAGCGACAGGAGCGCCATAAAGCTCAGCCTCGGCAACTGGTTCAGATGCTCCAGCGGAAGCATCGCCAGCGGCAGGAGCGCCAGAAGTCTCAGCCTCGGC
>JAFSXO010000025.1 GCA_017444045.1 bacterium
AGGGGTGTCGGTAGCTTCGGGCATAGCTCCCTTTCGCGGTCCTGGTGGCCTGTGGACCGATCGCGATATCGAGCAGTGCGCTACGGCTCGGGCCTTGCGCAAGCACCCTGAAAGAGTCTGGAAGGCTTTTGCCGATCTGCGCCGTCAGGCGGCTAATACCAAGCCCAACGCGACTCATTTCGCTTTGGCCGAGCTGGAAAAGCACCGCCCCAGCACCATGATTCTGACCCAGAACATAGACGGTCTGCACCAGAGTGCCGGCAGCAAAAACGTCATCGAGCTGCATGGCAATATCCATCGTACCCGCTGCACCAAGTGCGATATAGAGCCTTATGATGACACAACAGTAGAGTATGCCTGCTGCAGCAAATGCGGGGCGCCCTTGCGCTACGACATAGTTCTCTTCGAAGAGAATTTGGACGCTGCGGACATGGAGGCGTCATACGAAGCGCTGGGCAAATGCGATCTGTTCATCGCTGCGGGAACCTCGGGTATAGTGTGGCCGTCTGCGGGATTTGCCCAGATCGCTAAACGGAGCGGCGCCCGCACAGTGCTGGTAAATTTGGAAACCCTTTATACCGAATGGTTTGATGAGCAGATCCTGGGCAAGGCCGAAGAGATTTTCCCCAAGCTGTTCGATTATCAGGGAGTAGATGCCGACTAAATTGGCTGGTGACGGGAAACGCATAGCGGGAATAGCTTTAGCCTCGCCTTGGATTCTGGCGCCTATTGCCGGCTATACAGATTGGCCCTTTCAGCTGCTGTGTAGGCAGAGGGGACTAACGCTTACGTTTACCCCCATGATATGCGCGCAGGCGCTGGCATTCCTCAGCAGCCGCTCGGCTACGCTGAAGCTGCTGGACTGGGACAGGTCCTGCGGTCCGGTGGCGGTGCAGATATTCGGCTCCGATCCTCAGTACATGGCCTCGGCTGCCAAGGCTGTGGCGGATCTCGGGGCAGATCTAATAGATATTAATATGGGCTGCACCGTGCCGAAAATCGTGAAGAAGGGCGCTGGCGCCGCTTTGCTTAAGCATCCCGATATCGCCTGCCGTGTGGCTGAGGCTGTGTGCGGTGCCGTTGGTGTCCCGGTTACGGTAAAAATGCGCCTGGGTTACAGATGTGGCGATGGTCTGGGCCTTGCGCTGGCGCGGCGTTTGCAGGATTTAGGGGTTGCGGCCTTCTTTTTGCATGGCCGCTATGCCGAGCAGGGTTTTTCCGGCAGGGCAGACGGCGAGGCTGTCAGGCTCTGGCAGAATAGCCTGCGCCTTCCCGTGGTTGGCAACGGCGATATCGTCGACGGTCCCAGTGCGCAGCGCATGCAGGTAACCTCTGAGAGCCCTGTGATGATCGGCCGAGGCCTGCTGGGCGATCCTTGGCTTTTAGAGCGGCTTGACGCCTGGAAAAACGGCAGGGAAGTTCCGAACCCTCCTAGTATGGAGCAGGCTGTGGCAACGATAGCTGTCCATTTGCATTTGGTGCAGCGCTACAGCAAGCATACCGAGCTTCAGTCTGTGCAGTCGTTTCGCAGTCATCTGTCGCAGTACTGCCGCAAGCATCGCTGCCTGCAGCCCTGGCGCCAGCAGCTTCTGGCCCAGAGGGATTACGCGGGCTTAGAAGGCTTGCTCCGCGCTATTGAGCGGCATTAAGCGTGCCGCTGAAAGAGTATATTAAACAGAGCTAAGTTAAGATATGGATACTAAGGTGAAGAGTGCGTCAGGCACGCATATAATAACGGAGCTTTCTGGCTGCAATACCGCTAAGCTTTGCGATTTAGAGGGGGTGCGCGCAGCCCTGACCGAAGCGGCCGAGCGTGCGCATACCAATGTGATCGATATATCGCTGCATCGCTTTGAGCCTCACGGCGTAAGCGGGGTGGCGGTAATCTCGGAATCGCATATATCTGTGCATACCTGGCCGGAGCTTGGCTATGCTGCGCTGGATATATACACCTGCGGGGAGCTGACGATGCCCGAGGTGGGAAGCGCGTGCCTGGCTAAGCATTTTGAAGCTAAGCATGTGGTCAACAGCCGCATAAAGCGCGGTGTCCCCAGCGATGACGGCTCTTTTACCCATATAGTTTACTGATTATATCTGCCGGATCGTTTCAGTGCCGAGAATGTCGCGTATTTTCAGGCGCAGCGGCCGGGTAGGGCACAGCAGTTCGCCATCCCAGAAACCGCGCATAATTCCCTGGCTCCAGGTGCGCCCTTGCGGGTCTATGTACGCTTCGCTGTCGCTGTGCCAGCAGCCGGAGGTATTCTGGCAGTCTGCGCTTATGCGCTCAATAAGCTGCAGGCCAGACGGATCGCATATTATGGGCTGGCTGGCCGCTTTGCGGGAACTGGCGGCTTTGGCGTTAATGGCCGCAATTTCGGCAGTTATCTGGGAATTGCTGTAGGCGTCGATTCTGAGCCGGCAGAGGCCATCTGGCGCGGGCGTGACGGTACAATTCAGAGATATATCCGATGCTTGCTGAGTAGGCAGGGGACTGCTTGAGGCATCGGGCCGGCCTGTATTCTCCGCCGACATTACCGCAAACTCCGCTCTGGCCTCGAACAGACGGTCCCGGCAGGTTATGGCGCTTATATGGCTGCAGTCGCTGTGAAAAAAGTGCCGCTTTAGGCTGTGAGCGACAGAGGCGCAGACGCCGCTGCCTCCGAAAAAGTCGGCGACGAGCTGGCCTTCATGGGAAGCCGCGGCGATGATGCGCTGCAGCAGAGCTTCTGGCTTTTGGGTAGGGTAGTCTAAGCGTTCAGAGCCATCGCGTTCGGTTCCGATCACTTTAATGTCCTCCCACACATCGCGGCATACCGCTAAATGGTACCAGCGTTTGGCGTTTTCGTCCCACAGCTCTGGGTACTTAGGGTTATAGTTGTAGCGTTTGGCCTGGTAAGAGCGGTAGTACTGAGGGTTAAATATATATTTGCTGTCCTTGGAATAGAAGAAAATCGTGTCGTGCTTTTGGGCGAAGGTGCGCTTGCTAGTGCCTCCTGTTTTGTAACTCCATATGATCTCGTTGCGGAAATTCTCTCGGCCGAATATATCGTCCAAAAGCACCTTGGCGTAGTGGCTGATGTGGTGATCCAAATGCAGAAAGAGGGTGCCGTGGTCGCTGAGCGTTTGGTAAATAGCGCGGAGGTTGGGCTCTAGCCAGGCGATAAACTCTTTAGGCTGCATGCGATCCTGAAAGACCGTCTGCTGCCAGGCAGGCGTGGCCTTGCCGGATATCTCTGTCTGGGTCGCGCTGGCCAAGGGACGCAGATAAATAGGCCGTTTGTAGTCTCTGTCGCTGGCAAAAGGGGGGTCTATATAGACCAAGTCAGGGTGGAGGCCCCGCTCCCGCAGAAAGGCGCAGGCTTCAAGGCAGCTGCCGTGAAGGATGATATTGTTAGCGCTTTGGCCTATTTGTTC
>JAFSXO010000234.1 GCA_017444045.1 bacterium
ACCAGCATGGGCCTGCGCGGGCCTAAATCGTTGGTTCCTCTGCGCGGCGGCTATACGTTTTTGGATATTCTGGTTCATCAGATCTTACATTATCGCGAAGATTGGCATGTGCGCTGCCCGCTGATACTGATGAACAGCTTTCATACCACCGAGAACACGCGGTTTCATCTGTCACGGTATCCCAAGCTGGCCGCTCAGTGCGTGCCTCTGGAGCTGCTGCAGTCGCGTGTTCCCAAGGTTATGGCCGATGATTATAGTGCGGCGGTATGGCGCGACAATCCCGAACTGGAATGGTGTCCTCCCGGCCATGGCGATGTATATTTCAGCCTCTACCATACTGGCATATTAAAATCCCTTATAGACGCGGGCTTTCAGTATATTTTTCTTTCAAATATTGACAATTTGGGCGCCGTTGTCGATGAGCGTATTTTGCAGTATATGCACAGCAATGATATAGATTTTTTAATGGAAGTAGCTGTGCGTTGCGCCATGGATCGCAAGGGCGGTCATTTGGCCAGGTATAATGACGGGAAATTAGTGCTGCGGGAATCGGCAATGTGTCCCCCGGACGAGATTGAAGAATTTCAGAACATTGAGCACTACGGCTATTTTAATACGAACAGCCTATGGGTTAGCATTAGCGCTCTGTGCCGTCTTTTAGAACTGCATGGAGGTCTGTTTGAATTGCCGCTTATCGTCAATCGCAAGACCATAGACCCCCGCAATACCAATTCCCCTAAGGTCGTGCAGCTGGAAACGGCCATGGGCGCGGCTATATCCCTGTTCCCCCATGCTCAGGCCATAGTGGTTCCCCGGCAGCGCTTTGCCCCGGTAAAGACAGTTGCGGATCTGATAGCTCTGCGCTCTGACGCCTATGAGCTTTCCGAGGATTATCAGATTCGTTTGGTGCCGTCCCGCAAAATGCCGCCAGTGGTCGAGGTCGGTAGCGATGTTCGCTTTGTCGGCGATATTGAGCGCATTATGCCCTACGGAGTTCCTAGCCTGCGCGAATGCAATAGGCTGCGCCTGTCAGGACCGGTAAGCTTTGGACGAAATGTTCGCTGTGTAGGAGACGTTAGTATCGCAACTGACACGTTCTATGAAATTCCCGTTGGTGCGGTGTTGGGAGATTCTGCTGAGCGAGCAGGTTAGTCTGTTTGATTTGCTCGATTGTACGCAAACATGATTGCATCGCTAACGCAAATGAATACGCATACCGTGCCATTGCTTCCTTAAGTTATTGGCATGGGCAGATTAGTTTGTGAGGTATAAATATGCGGCGTGCGGTTTATCCCGGCAGTTTCGATCCGCTGACTAATGGTCATTTGGATATTATTAAACGCGCTGCCATAATAGTAGATGAGCTGATCGTGGCTGTCGTGTGCAACCCGTCGAAGTCTCCTTTATTCAGTCTTGAAGAACGGCGGCAGATACTCTGCGAATGCCTAAAGAATGTGCCTGGGGTGCGGGTGGGCTGCTTTGAGGGGCTGCTGGTCGATTATATGCGCGCCCAGCAGGCGAATATTATCGTTAAGGGCTTGCGGGCTGTCTCCGATTTTGAGGTGGAATTTCAGATGGCCCTGATGAACCGCGCGCTGGCTTCTGAAATTGACACCATATTTCTGATGACCTCGGCTAAGCACGCCTTTCTCAGCTCCAGCGCGGTCAAGGAAGTGTTCAAGCTTGGCGGCAAGGTCAGCGATATGGTTCCCCAAAGCGTGGAGAGGCATCTGCTGGATAAGTTTGGGTACGATAAAGCCAACTGTTAAGAGAATTAGGTAAGTTAGGCACACTTAAGCGGAGCTGAAGCGTCAGGCGTGCCGTGGCGCGGCTGACGCTATGCCATAGAGCAGCTGTATAGTTGCGGCTATACCGATGCCGAGGCTAGGACGGTGCGGAAGCTGCGCAGCCTTGAGGGATTATTGAGCGGCGAACAGGCTTTTCCAGGATGAGGCGGCGCACTGTAAGGCAGAGGCCAGCTCGTAAAGCGTGGTCGGCGGGGCGCTATTTCCATCTAGGCTGACCCGCTGAGGGGAAATGCTGTCGACTGAGCTGATATAAAGCTGCTCCGAAGAGGACAGGCGGGAGGTTACGGCCAGATAATTGCTGCTTTGGGCTAGGCTTATCGACGTCGGCTGGAGCTTCAGGCTGTTGCTGTCTGCCAGGATGCTGCTCGAATTGGAGGCAAAATTGTACTGAAGCAGCCGTTCGCTGCTTATAAGATAAACCTCGGAGCTGTCGGAGTGCATCTGAGGTATTAAAGTCTTTTCCTGCTCATAGGTGCGCAGCCGCACGGTGCGCAGATCGGCGCCGTTTTGGTATAAAGCGATATCGGCGTATCCGTTGAAGCTGGCTACACAGGCTAGCCGTGAGGAATCCTTGCTCCAGGCAGTCGCGACGGCATGAGGCTCTGTTGCGGAATAGTTTGTATAGGCCAGTTTTTTTGCAAGGCGATCCAGAACCCACACGCTATACTGAGCGGTTTCACCGTCGCTTTGCTCATCCTCGGCGGGAATAGCGCTGGGGCTCTGCTGGCTGGCTTCGGCTCCCGGTGGCAATGCCGGAGGAGCGGCCTTGTCAGATAATGCTGAGGCTTTGGGAACGCTGCGCAGCACTATGGCCAATGAGCTGGCATCTTTATTGGGATTGGCCGAATCGATGCTGACTTCCACTGAGGGCCGATTGGGAATGGCTACGATTTTTGACAGCTCGGGATTTTGGGGTGACCAGGTCAGCAGCTCTATCTCGTCGGCATTAGTCTTAGTGTTATGCAGGTTGCGCTGTAGGAAGACCTCGTTCCCGCTGTGACCGATTAGGCGGACCGTGGTGTCGCTGAATGCATATTTATTCAGAGAGCGGCTGCTGAGCGCTATGGTCAATAGAGTCAGCTGCTTAGTCTGGCTGTCGCTTTGATGCAGTACAATGGTGTCGTCATTGTCAAACCAGCCAAGTATACGATAAGAGGTGTCGATATCTTTGACGATAAGCGATGACGAATCGGCGTGATTATCGACTGTCCAAAGCGAGCATTTGCTCGTTTGCCCGCTGGCGGCTTCTGGCTGATCCTGCAGAAATGCTAGACGGTCGCCCTGATTAGACCATACGGGATTAAAACAGTTTAGCGGAGGTGTTTCGTCGAGAGCCGTTTTCCATTGGCATAAATAAACGCTGCCATACGCTAAAGCCGCCAGCACGAGAATCAGATAGCTGAACCCGATTAGCAAATCGCGTTTGGTGCCCTCGCGCCGCGGGCGAGGAAGGGACTGTGAGGAATCTCCTGAGGAATTGTTTAGGCTTTTTTGCATATTGCTGTTTTCCGGTTGGCTTTTGCTAATCGCTGGGGCTTGGCGCGTAGCTGCGTTCAAACCTGGGGAAAATAAAGTGGAGCTTATGCCAATAACGAACGGATTGCGCTGTTTAGCTCCAGGGCAGAATCGATAACTATCGAAGGCTCGGCCGCGCGTACGCGCTGAGGAGTAACCCAGCCGTAGGAGGCCCCTATCGTTGGGAGCTTGTTAGCTTTTCCCGAAGCTATATCTAGCGGCGTGTCGCCGATCATGACGGCTTGGCTGCATTCCAGTATCTCCAGAGTGCGGGCTATTTTGCCGACCTTATCGCTAACGCCGTCATCGCCAGTTATGTAATCTATGTAGCTGTCTAACGCGGAGGCCTGCAGGCGCTTCAGAATGGTATCGCGCGGGGTCGTGGAGACGATAGCTAAACGGTAATCGCGGTGCAGGTCGCTGAGGGTTTCCGGTACGCCGGGGTACAATTTCAGCGGCGCGTAATTGGTGCCGTGATTGATGAATGAGGCTATCATGGGCAGCTCTTCTGGGGTAAAGCCCATTTCAAAATAATTATTTTCCCAGGCAGGGTTGTACCATTCGCGAAACTCTTCTAGACTGTTGATGGGCAGATATTTGCCGTATTTCTGACAGAGCTGACAGTACAGATCGTAGTACATGTACGTAGAATCGATTAAAACTCCGTCCCAATCAAATAAAACTGCTTTCATAACCTAAAAACTTTCCTGTCTTGCTAGGCTGTTCCTGCCTATACCTTTCTTTCCAATGCTCGCCTGTATTATTATAAGCAGTGCCGGCGCGGAAGCTGGTGCAGCGCGAATTTGTTTGCTAAACACTAATTGATTCTAGCAGAAGGGAATCAAAAAATACTGCTTAAACTGCGAAATATGGATATTAATATGAAGTTTAATTTATTTTCTTATAAACAATCTTCTCAGCATTCTCCTTCGGTACACCGCGGCGGTTTTGGTCGGCTGGCTTTGTGTGCGGCCCTGCTGTTAAGTCTCAGCGGCTGCGGCTTATTTGATGACGATGACAAACCTGGCACAGTGAATTTCGACCTGGAAACCTCGGATTCGCCGACCAAGCCGAACATTAATGTTCCGGAAAACACCTCACGCTTTCTCATGGAGCTTATCAGCGAAACAGGCCAAAAAGCCAGCGACTCTAGTGACTCAAGCGAAGCCGAGGCTGATAGCGGTGACGATGACAACAGCGGCTCGGATGAAAGCAGCGAGAGAGCTAGCCTGCGCGGCATCGATATGGATGCTGAGTACCTCGATGCGGATAACGATGCCGAGGGTGAGAGTGGCGCTGCGGATGACGGCTCTGACGATACTGAGGATGATGGCTCAGATGATACTGAGGATGATGGCTCAGATGATACCGAAGATGACGGCTCTGACGATACCGAAGGCGATGGCTCAGATGATGATGGCAGCGCCGATGGGGAAGACGATTCCTCCGATGGTGAGGAGGCTAGCTCCGAAGCCAGCTCTAGCGGAAATGGCGTGGAAACGACCTGCTCGATATTCCCCGCTTCTTATTCCGTAAGCCAGGATTACAAGGCCGGCGACAGCGTTTCGATGAGCATATCCGATGTGGCCAGCGGCTCGTGGATTCTGCGGGTGAGCGCTTTGGATTCCTCGAATAAGGTGCTGGCCCATTTCCAAAAGGCTGTGACGCTGAGCAGTGGCCAGGAAGCCGATATGTCGGGCTGGCTCAATTCCGGTCCCGCGCCCGAGGGCTATTTCTTTATGTCCTCACCAGGCTCGAGCGCGGTTACCCGTCTGTCGCTAATGTCAGAGGATATTCAGGAACTTCGCGTCTCTGGGCATTATCCCGCTGTTTTGTTTTTCAAGGAAGGATTAGCAGCGCCAGTTGGCTCTCTTCTTCACGCTATTACTGGGGCCACGGATCTGCTGGATCTGTCCGTAAAGACTAGTGGCACCGACTGTGACATTGACGATCAGTATATACCGGGCAACAATAGCTGCGTGGCCTCTGATGGCAGCGCTGTAATCTCATATTATAATGACAACGGGGTGCGTTTTTACGATTACGATTCGCATACCTATTCTGACTTGCTTTATACGGGAAATGGTGCCAGCGAGCTTAGCAATGTCGTTAACGGCTATGTTTGGGTAAGCAATGAGAAGTCACGCGACCTAACTAAAATCGATATCGCTAACCAGACAACCGTGGGTGGCAATTTCTCCAGCGGCGATACGGTCAAGAAGCTTAAGCTTAACGATACTGGTTCCCGTATGTGGACGCTATGTATGGAGCCGACTCCCTGCGTGCGTGTTATCGATACGGCTGGCAGCAATCTTGATAATTATACGACTCAGATCGTCAGCCCTTCGGATCTGTGGATAGTCGATGATTTGGTGTGCGTTAACGAAAGCAGCCGCGGCGAGGTGGTGTTCTTTGAGGAGAGCGATACCTGCAATGAATTAGAGCGGATTCCTATCAGCGAGGGTGTGGGCGATGTGGTCTTTAGCGACGGATACCGCCTCTACGTTAAGACTAATCAGAGCAGCCTGGCTGTGGTCGATTTGGCCACCCGCTCCTATAATAAGACGATCAAAATCACTGGCGAATGCAGTAGTATGGTCTTGATGCATTAATCGATTCGGCAAAGGAAATACTGTTTTTTGCATAGAACAGCATAAGGTTATATTGAGGAGTAAACTCTTAAAACTGCTATTCCGCTGTGGAGGCACGCATGGCTGGTGTTCGCTTAGTAAACGTTAATAAGATTTATCCAGGCAGGAAAATATCTCGTCCCTGGTACGAATTCTGGAGACCAAGAGAGCAGGGGCCAGACGTGCATGTGGTCAAAGATGCCAACATTGAGATCGCCGACGGAGAATTTCTGGTGTTGGTTGGCGCTTCTGGGTGCGGTAAATCTACTACGCTGCGCATGGTAGCCGGTTTGGAGGATATTACCAGCGGCGATATTTTCATTGGCGACCGCCGCGTGAACGATGTCTCCCCCAAGGATCGCGACATAGCCATGGTCTTTCAGAGCTATGCCCTTTATCCGCATTTTACGGTGTTTGAGAATATGGCGTTTGGTCTGAGGCTGCGCAAGTTCCCGGAGAAAGAAATTCAGGAACGGGTGCATAACGCCGCTGAACTGCTGGGCATTGAGCAGCTTTTGAAGCGCAAACCCAAGGAGCTGTCGGGAGGCCAGCGTCAGCGTGTGGCCATGGGGCGTGCTATTGTGCGCAAGCCCAAGGTCTTCCTGATGGACGAGCCGCTTTCCAACTTAGACGCCAAGCTGCGCGTGCAAATGCGCGCCGAGCTGCAGAAGCTGCACCGTCAGCTGGGTGTCACAACTATTTACGTTACGCACGATCAGACCGAGGCGATGACTTTGGGCGACCGCATAGTGCTTATGCAGGGCGGCTATATTCAGCAGCATGCAGCTCCGCTGGAAATGTATGACCGTCCTGTCAACAAGTATGTGGCCGGTTTCGTGGGAAGCCCTTCCATGAATTTCCTAAAGTGCAATTTTGTAGCAGCCGATGGTCAGCCGAAGGTTGTAGGCAGCGGCTTTGAGGTGGCTCTGCAGAACGAGCGTTTTGCGGTTCTGAAGAACAAAGCTGCCGGTCTGAATGGTCAGCCCGTTTGGTTCGGTATCCGCCCCGAAGATATTTACGATGCCAAGATGGCCCATCCTCAGGGCAGCTGTGTGCCTCTTAAGGCTACCGTAGAAGTCTTTGAGCCTATGGGCTCTGAGGTCTACCTGCATGTCAATATCGGAGGCAGCATGGTGGTCGCCCGCATTGACGCGCGCACGTCCCTGCGCGTGGGCGATGACGCAGATCTGAGGCTCGATCTGAGCAAGGCTCACTTGTTCGAAGGCAAATATACGGTAGATGCCGACGGAAAAGAGAAGCTGTCAGACGGTGCCGACGAAAAGTCTCTGCTGCTGTAGCAGCGGTTAGCAAAGCTTTGTTTATTAGAACTTGATTAGCTGAGCTCGCTATTTTATTGAGTGAGGAATTCAGAATATGGCAACAATTACGAGGGTCTCGAATAGACGCGCCGCTGAACCTACCGATTATGTCCTCATAGATGATGACAGTGGGCAGAAGCTGCGCATTTATCAGAGAAAAATGCTGGTAGCGGGACTGCAAGATTATGGTATTAAGGATACGTCGCGCCGGCAGGTGGCTCTGCTGCTGGGACGCTATTCAAAGGATGGCGGCTGGGTCGATGTGGTTACAGCCGTAAAGGTGCGCGCTCCTGAAGGTCAGTTCGCTGATGAAAACATTTGGCGGGAGGCTCGCAAACTGGCAGCGAGCCGTGAACCGGGACTGGAAGTCGTAGGCTGGGCTATTACGCATCCTAATATGGGGGCTGAGCTTAAAGCCGATGAGCGGGAGGTGCATACGCGCTATTTCCCCAGCTCCTACCATGTCGTTTATGTCAGCGATCCAGTATCTGCTGAGCGTCGCTTTTATTACCAGCAATCAGGGCGTCTAATGCCCGCCGGCGGTTTTAGAGTATATGGCAATCGTGACAATCATGATATCCGTGATAAGGTGGAGGCCGAGAAAATGGAACAGGGTCCTATTAAGCACCAAGACGATCGGGTGCGCGAGCGCTTTTTGGAACACGGTCTTGACAAGATAATCAAAAGACTAGACAACCCCATGATACGCAATATTGACTGGGTAATTATCGGTTTGTTGGTGTTAGTGCTGGGCATAGTTTTGCTGCGTCCCCAACCTAAGGCAACATTCGACGAGGATATGCAGAAAAAAATTAGCACCATGGCGGTTGAAGTCAGCGCGCTGAACAATACGCTGACGCGCTTAGAGTCGGAGCTTAAGGCTTCAAAGAATATCGATTCCGAGGTTAAGCTAACCGGAACGGTAACAGAGGCTGGCATGAAGGAAGCCGCGGCTGCTGCTGGATCTAGCTCGATGGTAACGCCTACACCGGCTGCGTCCACTTCGGCTTCTGCTAAAACCGGCCGCAAGGTTGGCGGGGCGAGCGTAGGCTCTAAGGTCACCGTTCATACTGTTGCTTCCGGCGATACTCTTTATTCTATCTGTGAGCAGTATTACGGCACTGCTTCTACCGAAATGGCCGAAGCGCTGGGACGTTACAATAATCTAGAGGCGCCGAATTATGATCTGTATCCCGGCGATCCTCTGAAGGTTCCCGATGAGTCTGTGCTGAAGCAGTAGACTGTTATTCTCTGAAGGCGAGGTGTCCGGTGCGGTGCCTCGCTATTTTTTTTTTAGCAAGAGGCTGTCCCTTTATGCGTAAATGCGGTGATGGTGCGTTAAGAATAAAGGCTTTGGCTGTGCTTATCCTGCTGTTGGGATGGCCGATATGTTTAATAATGGGGAGCGCT
>JAFSXO010000235.1 GCA_017444045.1 bacterium
ACCTCAAGCGCATTTCCATGGTCCGGCCGTAATTGCCGTCAATAATCCAACTGTCGGTTTTTAAGATCGCTTCAAGCTTGGCATCAAATTCGCTTTCGGTAACCGTAGTTCTGTCCGGCAGGTGCCACAGGCAGTCGAGGCAGTACAAAGGCAGCCCCGTTTTATCGCGCAGCTTCCTGGAAAAAGTGCTTTTGCCGGCTCCCGGGCTTCCGATTACGATCACTCTTTGCATGAACTCGATTATTGCATAAACGCAATTTGCAGCTCGGGCAGGTTTTATATCCTGCTGCTTAGCTCCAGATTGGGCTTGGCGTCAAGGTTCAGCGTCGATCTCCAGCCCAAATTAGCCAGCTCCCAGCCAGCTCTGGCGATCATAGCCGCATTGTCGGTGCACAGCTTGATGTCCGGCTTCTTAAAGAATACCTTTTCCCGCTGGCAGGCGCTCTCAAGACGCTCGCGCAGATGGCCGTTAGCCGCCACTCCTCCCGCCAGCGATACCCCCGCCGCGCCAAATTCGCGCACGGCCCGCATGGTCTTGGCCACCAGAGTATCCACCACAGCTTCCTGGAACGAAGCGCACAGATCGGCATCGCTGACGCGGTCCTCCTGCTGCAGATGCAGCAGCACCGCCGTCTTCAGGCCGGAGAACGAGAACTCATAGCCCTTGCTGAGCATGGGACGGGCAAAATGAACGCTCTTGGGATTGCCCTGCCGCGCCAGCTTCTCGATTTTGCCGCCGCCCGGATAACCCAGCCCCAAGGCTTTGGCCACCTTGTCAAAGGCCTCTCCAGCGGCATCGTCGCGGGTACTGCCCAGCACAATATAGTCGCCTGGGCCGTCAACCTTAATGAGCAGGGTATGCCCGCCAGACACCAGCAGGCTGATCATGGGAAACTGCTCCGGCTCGCTGTCAATCCAGGACGAATACAGATGGCCTTCCAGATGGTTGACGCCAATAAGGGGAATATCCAAGGCACCAGCCAAGCACTTTGCCGCGGCAACGCCGAGCAAGACCGCGCCGACCAAGCCAGGGCCGCAGGTAACAGCGATAGCGTTCAGATCGCCGAAGCCGAGCTGAGCCTGCTCCAGGGCTTCCTGGATCAGCGGATTGATAACCTCCATGTGAGCCCTGCAGGCGACCTCGGGCACAACCCCGCCAAACTTTTCGTGCAAAGGAATCTGCGAGGAGATGAGATTGGCGCGCACCTCGCGTCCATTCTCGATAATCGCCACAGAAGTCTCATCGCAGGAGGATTCTAATCCCATTATAAAACGCGGCCGGTACGGCTCGCCTTTAATATGCTCCACAGTTCACCCATCCATAAAATACTTCAAAAACAGAAACAGCGCGTGGCAAGCCGACAGGTTCAGCCCATCCCCAGCTCGGCAGCTATCGTCTCAAGGCGCTTCAGATATGCAGGCTGCTGCATGTTTTCGACCTGCATCGTCCAGGCATCGTCGACGCCATCGTAATACTTTTTGCGCACCCCGATTTTCTTGAAACCGAATTTCTTATAGATCGTCTTGGCCGGCTCGTTATCGTAGCGCACTTCTAAATTGCCCAAATCGCAGCCTTCTGAGACCACAAAATTGATCATATGCCAAAACATGCGCTCGCCTATGCCCTTATAGCGCATACAGGGCGCCACTATGACATTAGTGACCTCGAACTCATCGTACAGCAGCCAGCCCCCGGCACTTCCGACGACCATACCATCGTAAAGCGCCACAAAATAATGGCCGTAACCGCAGGTAAGCTCGCGCATGTAGCTTTCGCGGCTCCAGACCTCGCCGAAGGTCAGCGACTCCATATGGCGCACATCTTCGATATGCTCAGGCAGCATGTTTGTATATTCAACTTTACGCAGATCGAAACCAATCGGTTCCTCATCCATCATCATTTGCTCTGCACCTGCACTTCGGCGGCGCGCAGATAAATGGGGTCTAAGGCGAAGGGAGCTACAATATGCCCCTCTTCCAGCCCCTTAATACCCAAACGCGCCACATGCGAACCGCGTATCTGCGCCAATATGTCGGGAAGAAGGCTTACACCAGCACACTGTCCCAGCACCGATGCATAGCGGGTTACCGCACTTCCCAGTGCAGCCCGGCACTGGCGCTCCCGCATCATATCCAGACATTCCTGAGGAGTCAGCACCATGTCGGGGGTAAGACGCCGCGGGAACTCGCCCGTAGTATCGAAAAAAGCCCCGAAGATTTCGCCGCGCCTGGCATCGAAGCCCGCCATAACCTCGGGAATGCCCGGCGCATTAAGAGCCAGCGCCTCCAGCGCATCGACAGGAACCAGCTTGCAGCCGATAGCCTGCGCCACAGTGCGGGCGGTCACCACGCCCAAACGCACCCCCGTAAACGAGCCCGGCCCTACGGTAACGGCGATAGCTCCCAAATCGCTCACCTTATAATCGTGGCGCTGCAGACACTCCACCAAGGCGGGGAAAAACAGACGCAAATGAGAGCGCGGGGTAAAGCCTCCGGATTCGGCCAAACATACGCCGCCGCGCAGCACAGCCACGCCGAAGCTTTCTCCCGTACAGTCCAAACCAGCAATTAAATCATTCAGCATATTATCTTATATTATCTTCTGCGCATCTCTGGAAGCGAAAAGCGCTTGGCTCCGACCGCCGCACAGCCTGCACACCGCTCACCGCAACAGCCAACAGCCAACAGCCAACAGCCAACAGCCAACAGCCAGGATTTTGCGCCAGCGCTAATCACGCCTGCACTAATTCGGCTCCGGGCACATCCTTGGCTGCTTCGGCCAAAACAGCGGCCATCTGCTCACCGCGCCTTCCCCGGCCCAGACAGGACAGATAGCGGGAGGTCTCCCGCTGCTCTCCCTCGGCATAGGTCAGATGCAGCTCCAAACGGTCGGCGGGCAGTATGTCTTCGGCGCGCTCAGACCACTCCAGGCAGACCACGCCATCGCCCTCCAGATATTCATCTGCCCCAATATTATACAGATCGGCAGAGTTTTGCAAACGATAGGCATCAAAATGATAGATGGGCAGACGCCCCTCATAAATGTGCATCAGCACAAACGTAGGGCTGGACACGGCACCGCTATACCCTGCGCCGCGGGCCAGTCCCCGCGTAAAGGTGGTTTTGCCCGCTCCCAGATCGCCGTAAAACGCCAGGCAGTCGCCGGGATTAAGTACGGCGCCCAGCTTTTCCGCCAGAGCCTCGGTGCTCTGGGCTGAATTTACGCGTATAGTTATATTCTCCATGGCTGCCCTTTCGCAGAACTGCCCCTTAACTCGGTTTCGCACACCATGCAAGCCTGACAGAGGCGGGAATACCGCACAGACAGGATACGGCTCGGTGCTGATTACTGAACTGACCCAGAGCTGCGGTCCGCATCAGCGGCGATCAGGGCGTGCAATTCTTCCCAGGCTCCCTCTAAGGACTGGTTGATGACCCTGGTACCGGCCAGACTGGTCATAAAATTGACGTCTCCGACCCAGCGGGGCACGATATGCCAATGCAGATGCGCCGCCACTCCCGCGCCCGCGGCTCTGCCGATATTCATGCCCATATTAAAGCCATCGGGATGCGCCCATTTATCAAGCAGCACCACCCAGCGCCGCACCATAGTCATAATCTCGGTAAGCTCTTCAGGGCTTAAGTCGCCTAAATTGCCGGTGTGCTTATAAGGAGCTACCATCAGATGACCATTGGTGTAAGGATATAAATTCATCAGGCAGTAGCAGTGCTGCCCGCGCTCCAACACCAAATTAGCTTTATCATTCTCCGCTTCTTCGCGGTGCTTTTCGCACAGAAAACAGCCGGGTGTTTTTTCTCCGCGAATCATGCCGATGCGATCCGGCGCCCACAGGCGCTCCATATTGCTGCTGTCCATCTTGGCTCCTTTACTCTGCAAAAGAGAGATGCTGCTCTACAAAGGAGAGATATTGCCCTACGAAGGCGATATAATAAAGCCCGTTTCCGCCTGGGTGGCTATGGTAGTAAACACAGCCAAAATATCCAAGGTGTCGCGGAACACCTCGGCAGCGTTCATCTGCACAACCCGCAGCTCGCCAAAGGCCCGGGGCTGTTCGCTGTCCCACTCCGGATAATGCGCCATCGTCATCGAAAACGGCACGCGCTCTCCCTGCACCGTAGTACCAAACACGCCGCTGCCGTCTCTGGTAAGCTTTGAAAAAACGTACGGACTGGGATCGTCGTAATTTGACTTTACGATAATACCATGCGTGTTTAGAAGGGTCTTTTTG
>JAFSXO010000236.1 GCA_017444045.1 bacterium
ATTGACGGTGTGCCTGTCATTGCCATAGACCCCAAAGGCGACCTGGCCAATTTGGCTTTGGGCTTCCCCGAGATGAAGGCCAGTGACTTAGAGCCTTGGGTGTCAGAGGATGAAGCCCGCCTTAACGGACTTACGGCTGCGCAGCTGGCCGAGCAGAGCGCCGCAAAGTGGCGGCAGGGCCTAGCGCAGTGGCAGCAGACGCCGGAACGCGTAAAGCTGATGTACGGCGGTGCTGAGGTCGTGATCTATACACCGGGCAGCAAGGCGGGTCTTCCCGTGTCTGTACTGTCCTCTTGGCGCGCACCCGCGCCTGAGATTTTGGAAGACAGCGAAATGTTCAGCGAGCTGATCCAGGGCGCTGTGTCTGGCTTGCTGAGCCTGCTTGACATAAAATTCGATCCTTTGAGCAGCCGCGAGTATTTGCTTCTGTCGGGCATCTTCAATAAAGCCTGGTCCGAGGGGCGCGACTTGGATTTGGCCTCGCTCATTCTGCAGATTCAGAATCCCCCGTTCAATAAGCTGGGGCTGTTTGATTTAGAGTCGCTGTATCCGGCTAACGATCGCTTTGGCTTGGCCATGGCGCTCAATAGCCTGATGGTGTCGCCTTCGTTCCAGAACTGGATGCAGGGAGAGCCTCTTGATATCTCCGGCATTCTTTACAGCCCTCAGGGCAAGCCGAGGGTCTCAGTGTTCTCTATCGCGCATTTAAGCGATACCGAGCGCATGTTCTTCGTCACTATGCTGTCCAACGCCGTGCTGGCCTGGATGCGCCGCCAGGTGGGCACCAGTAGCCTGCGCGCCCTTTTCTACATGGACGAGGTGGCCGGATACCTGCCGCCGGGGGCCAATCCTCCCTCAAAGCGTCCCATTATGACGCTGTTTAAGCAGGCCCGCGCCTTCGGTCTGGGCATGGTTATGGCCTCTCAGAACCCTGTCGACTTTGACTATAAAGCCCTGAGCAACGCGGGTGTGTGGCTGGTCGGCCGTCTGCAGACTCCCCAGGACCGCGCTAAGGTGCAGTCCAGCCTGGAAGCTGCTTTGGGCAACCGCGCTTCTGACAGCAACCTGAGCGATCTGCTGGGCGGTTTGGCTAAGCGGCAGTTTGTGGCCATGGTACCCGGCAAGGTTCCCTTTGTCTTTGAATCTCGCTGGACTCTGTCGTTCCTGCGCGGTCCCATGACCAGGGATGATATAAAGCGGGTACAGCCGCTGATCGCTTCGCGCTCTGGCCTTAATATGGCCGCCGCGCCGTGTGCCTCAGGCGCTGGCGCTGCCGACAGATCAGCGTTCAGTGCCGCATCAGACAATGCCGTGCCGTTTGTGGAGCCGGCGCCGTCCGTAGCGGCCTCCGCGCCCGCCGCCGAGGCTGCGCCTATCGCTTCCTCTGCGGTTATTATTCCCGCGGATATCCCTCAGTGCTGGCTGGAGGGGAGCAGTAAGGCCGTGGCCTATCGCCCGGCACTGCTGGGCATGACATCGGCGCATTTTGCCAACGCTAAGCTCAATATCGCATTCAGCCGGACTGCGGTGCGCGTACTGTTCCCCGATGAAAGCGCGTTCTCCTTAGACTGGGAGGATGGCGAGAATTTAGAAGTCGATCAGAAGTCTTTGCGGCGCAGCGGTGACAGCGATCTGGAAAGCGAAGCTGTGCCCTCGGTGCTGTGCAGCTCTAAGCTGTACAAAAACTGGAGCCGCGATCTGGTGACCTGGGTGTACCGCAATGAACCTCTGCAGCTCATGTCCTGTCAGACGCTGAAGGCGGTGTCTCAGGCGGGGGAGAGCGAGCGCGAATTCAGGGTGCGCCTGAATATGCTGGCTAGGGAAGAGCGCGACCGCCGCGCCGATGCGGTGCGCGCTAAGTTTGAGCCTAAGCTCCAGCGCGTCCAGGAACGCCTGACCAAGGCGGAGTACGCTAAGCAGAACCAGGAAATGCAGGCGTCTACCAGCAAAGCCAGCCAGTTCCTGTCCATCGGCTCATCCCTGCTGAGTCTGTTTGGGGGTGGGCGGCGCCGCTCGGTCGCTTCGGCGGCGGCATCCTCTGCCGCGTCTGCTTATAAGCAGTACAGCCGCTCACAGATGCAGAACCAGAAAGCCCAGCAGGCCAATGAGCGCTGCAAGGATATAGAGGAAGAGCTTCAGCAGCTGCAGGCGCAGTATGAGGAAGCGCTGAGCGGTATAGCTGAGGCCATGGAAGCGGCTACCGAGGATTTGGAAATGGTAGAGATCGCTCCTAAAAAGTCCGATGTCAGCGTGCTGTTCTGCGGTCTGGGCTGGATCCCGGTAGATAAGAATGGCAATATTGCCTTATGCTAGGACGTTAGCCAAGTCTTTTATTCCTTTAGTTGGTTACAATCGATACAAAGGGTATTGCATTTGTTAAAAGAATTGGCTATATTCTTTTAACAAATGCCTTAACTGGCTCAAGGCTGTTTGGCTCAGTGCCTTAAGCGCTTCCGATAGGAATGCGCTTAGCGATGGTGTCGCAGCAGTCTGTTTTATGGAATTTGATAATAAAAATTGTGAGGTAGCTGATATGCGTTTAACCCTGTCTCGTTGTCTGTCTCTGGCTGCCGGTATTGCTATGCTTGCTTTAACGGCCTGCGCTCCGCAGAATAATCCCCCCGCTTTCCCTAGCAATACCAGCACTCCGGCTGCCAGCGCTACTGCCGCTTCAGACGAAGGCGGCAAAGAAGCCGACAGCAAAGAAGCCGGAGCTGGAGCCGAAGCCGCTAAGGATGCAACCGCTGAGAATGCCGAAGCCGGTACCGCTGCTGCGTCTGACACCAAAGCCGATAGCGAGGATAAGGCCAGCGTCAACGACGGGAGCAAATGGGAATTTGTTATCACCGATAAAGAGTTAAACGTTGGCAATGCCAAGCCTGAGTGGGCCGAAAATGTGGTTATAAGCGTAGCTAACAATACGGAAGATGCTTACATGTTCATGCTCGAGGGCAAGCCCGTTAAGATTGAGTCTATTGCCGCCGGCGAGACTGCTTCCTGTAAATTTAAGCAGGAAGGCCCTGGGCCTTTGGCCGTGTCGGTGCGCAAAATCTCCACGGATCCCAAGATGGAGTATCCTGTGCGCTCGATTAGCATGGAAGTGATTAAGAATGATCCCGCAGAAGCTAAGGCTAAAAAGGAAGCGGCCAAGAAGGGCAAATAGCTTTTGAGCGCTGTGTGACTTAATTGTAAAAAACTGCCTGTTTGGGAAGCACTTTAAGTGCCTCCCAAACTTATTTTAAGCAGGTTTTTTATCCTTAAAAGTAAAAAATAAAAAGTTATTAAATTATAGTTTTTGAGGATCTCAAATGGGCACACAGACTTGTCTGTCTGTCCAAGGACTGCAAATGAAAGGATGCGCTGCCATCAATTCCTGAGCGTTGGCTCTTGTGGCAATGGCACTTAAAAACGGCAACGTTTATAAGTTAGCGATCTGCTAACCTTCAGCGTAACGCTAACGCGCATGAATTGGCAATACAGTGCCCTGAGCTTTAGTCTGAGGCACTGATAAGAAAGGGGCTTATGATGATTGAGCATGAGGTGGTTCGCTTAGGTGATGTCTGTGAGTTGATAGCTGGTGATGAGCTAGATTTTAGCTGCGTCACCGACGAGCCAGAAGGCATGCCAGTAGTAATGCTTGGGGATTTCGATGACGGGGACAATTATTCTTATTATACCGGCGCGTATAATGAGAATAACCTGGTGGAGAACGGGGAGTTCCTGGTCCACATGAGCGGCGACGATGTTAAAATTGAGGAGTGGATTGGCCCTCAGGCCATATTTAGCGATCGCATGTGCCGCCTGCGTCCCAATGCCGAACGGCTGGATGCCCATTTCATGTACTATGCTCTCAGCTATATTTTCCAAAAGCTTGAGGACGATGAGAACGCTGACCTTCTGATCAACCACATAGACGAAGACGAGCTGCGCGATACCTTAATCCCTCTGCCTCCTCTGGATGTTCAGGAAAAGATTGTGGATGTCCTCAGCAATGCCTATGAATTGGTGGAACTGCAGCGGGAGCAGATGGAAACCATGGAGATGCTGGTGCATTCGCGCTTCGTGCAGCTGTTTGGCGATGTTTCAGCCAACACCTGCGATTGGCCGATCCGCCCCCTGGGAGAGCTTGGGGAGCGCCTTAAGTCCCGTTCCATCCTCGATAAGGACCGCCACCCCGGCAGCTATCCATATTATGAAGCCAACGGCATAGTCGATTATATCGATGAATATCAGTTTGATGAGGATATGCTTTTGGTGGCAAAGGTAGGCTCGGTGCTTTCCTCTGGCGATCACAATATCGCCCAGGCCGCCAAAGGCAAGACCTGGCCCAGCGATTTCGTACATATTATGCGCCTTGGCAATGAGGTTACCACCGATTATGTGGCCATGGTAATCAACAGCCTCAGTGAGGAGGATCTGGGCCTGCGCGGCGGCGTTATACCCAAGCTGCCCACAGCTTCGCTTAATTCTTTGCCCATTCCCTGCCCGCCCATCGAGCTTCAGCTGGAGTATGCTGCTTTCCTCAAGATGGTCGATGAGCAGGCCTCGGCTATGCGCAAGCGTCTGGGCGATTTGGCTAAGATCTGCTACAGTCTGAATCAGCTCTATTTTGAAAGCTCTATATGCTGTGAATAGCTATGCCGTTTAGTTAGCTTCAGCTAACCTTGCGGCATTAGCGCTCGCTTGTCGATGCCTGGCCGGAGTGCTGCTCTGGTCAGGCCGTTTGCAATAGTTTGTTTTGTAATGAGGAGAACAGGGTGAACAGTCAGGCTGAGAAAATGCCGGTTATGACCGATTATGATGAATATCTCTGGTCACAGGCTAACCATCATCGCGCTTATCTGCGCATGGGAGCGCACGAAGCAGAATACAATGGGGTTAAGGGTACATATTTCGCTGTTTGGGCGCCGAATGCTGAGTCGGTTTCGGTGATCGGCGATTTTAACGGCTGGCAGGTAGGGGCCAATCCGCTCAATTTGCGCTACGAAACTGGCGTATGGGGCGGCTTTGTCCCTGGCATTGCTCAGGGATGCCTGTATAAATACGCGGTTAAACCTCGGAACGGGAATTTTGTTTTTGAGAAGGCCGATCCGTATGGGTTCGCTTCCGAGCTGCGCCCGCGCACGGCGTCTATCGTGTGGAATGTAAATGCCTATTCTTGGAACGATGGCGAGTGGATGGCCAAACGTCCGC
>JAFSXO010000237.1 GCA_017444045.1 bacterium
ATAATCTAACTTCTGTAGCACTTCCCGACAGCCTTATCAGGATAGGCGAGACTGCTTTTTACCAATGCGGTTCCTTAACTTCTATTGTTATCCCCAATAATGTCATTATTATAGACTCAGGCGCATTCTATGAGTGCTTTAGAGTCGAGTCTGTTATTATTCCTAATAGCGTTACCACAATCAGAGAGCATGCTTTTGATGGATGCGTGTCTTTGCGGTCTGTTACTATTCCCAATAGCATTATTACAATAGAGGATTCCGCTTTTAAAAATTGCGGTATTGAATCTGTGGAAATCCCCGATAGCGTTACTTCAATTGAGTGGCGGGCCTTCTCTGAATGCAATAAATTAAAATCCGTTGTAATTCCAAACAGCGTTACCACAATTAAGTCATGGGCCTTCTCTGAATGCTCCAGTTTAGAGTCTATCGTAATTTCAAACAGCGTTACAGAAATAGATTGTGGGACATTCACGAATTGCTGCAATTTAAAGTCTGTCACAATCCCTAATAGCGTTGCCAAAATTTGGCGTAATGCATTCGAGGGATGTGCAGGATTGGCATCTGTGGTTATCCGCAGCAGTACAACCGAAGTAGACGAAGAAGCCTTTCCCAGTACGGCCATAATAACAAGAGAGTAGCTGCCTGGGGCGCAACATATTGCCTTTGCTGTAATTAAGCGAATAGCTGAAGCGAACGGACTGAATGCGCCTCTTAGAATTAAACACGATATTGTATGATTACAAGCCAAATTATCCCATTGAATATACTACCTGCTAAATCTGACAACAATATAAATAGATTAATATTAAAAAAATACTTGCTTTTTATTTCATTTATTGGTATTGTTAGCAATGTGAATTGTGTTGCTTTCAGCCTGTCTGACTGCCGCTTTTAGCTTGGCGGTATATTGCGAGTGCATTCTCATTATAAGGTTGGTTTTCTGACGGTACCCGCATTTCATGCTAGTCGCTTGACGAAAGATTGTTACGTATCCAACGGTTAGCGTAGCGCATATCTAAGCGTTAAGCCGCGACAGTTTATTCTGGCTACATAGATAGCATTGATATTCTGAACAACAGTTTAATAGCAAAGTATAATAATCTTTTAGCAGGAGCCAATAATCATGGGAAAGTCCAAATCTAAAAACACAAGCCAGAGCGACAGCGAAATCGCGGAGCTCGAGACAGCTGCCGAGGATTCATTTGAAGTGCTGCTGAACGATGAGCCCGAAGCGTCCATGTCTGACGAAAGCAATGTGTCGGCGCAGAAGACGAGACGCGGCCGCGGCAAGGCCAGCGGAGATCTTAAGCTAAGCAGCGAGATGCTGGCTTCAAACAAGGTTATGCAGGAAAAGTTTATTATGCTGCGCGAGGCTATATTCGCACCAGAGAACTGGACAAGGCAGGAACGGGTGCGCGCTCAGCGCCACGAATTAGCCCAAACTCTGCACGTACACGATAAGCTGATACGCGCTATAGAAAAGACATCGTCAACTTTGCCGGCAACGGTTCTTTTTGCCCTGATAAAGCATTACAATTTATCCGCAGATTATTTTGTTCTGCGGGAGACAGCCCTATCAGAGCATTTTGTTTTAGAGCAAAAGATTAAGGAATTTGAGTACAGATTTGCCAGCTCCAGCCCCACGCAGCACCGATCCGACAGCGGAAGGAACAGAAACGGCCACTCCGACGTACCGCGCCGCGGCGGCTGGCTTAAGGGACTTCCCCGCAAAGCGAAGGACAACAACGACGCTTACCTGCTAGCGCTTTGGCAGGAGGCTAAACGTCGCAATTACAGCCCCAGCAGCGTAAACGATATGATCCAGTGGGCTCAGGAAAACAGCATCAGAATCAATGCCAGCAATATAGCGGTTCACAGCCCAGAGAGACAGGCCTCAAAACCTGAGCTACGCAGACGCACCCGTACCTCAGGCATGCGGCGCGGCGGCTGGATGCTCGGTCTGCCGCGCTCTCCGCGCACTGATGAGCAGAAAGAGCAGGTGCGTATTTGGCGCATAGCCCAAGAGCTAGGCCTAAGATTTAACAGCGTCAACGAGATGATGGCCTGGTGGCTCGTCGAAGGGCAAAAGATTTCGGACAAATAATTCATGAAACTGTTTATAGCACTTGTAGGTGCACTGTTTATATGCAGTATCCTATTGGCAGCCCGGCACTGGATGCTGATGCGGTTGCATGCTGCCTTCTCGGTAAGCGTTGCCGAAGGCGATTTAGACGAGGCCAACTATTATTTTGACCGCCTTATGGTGTGGGCACCCAAAAGGTTTGGCCTAAATCCCACGCTCATGCTGGCGTCTATAGACATGCGCATGCTGGCTTCAGTGCAGCCTAAGGAGCGAATGCTTTCTTATTTTGAGCAGCTTGCCAGCAGAGCGCTGGCCAAGGCTCCGAATTCCCCATACTCTTATCTGTTGGCGGCCGGATTGGCCAGCCAGCGCGAGCCTGGAGGCGAAACCTGCCGTGATTACCTAAGCCAGGCTATTGCGGCAGCCAACCGCGATGTCATGGTTTACCGCCAGGCAGGGCATATACAGATGGCCGCCGGTATGTACCGCGACAGTATGCGCTATTTTTCTCTGTTCAAAAACATAGCGATTATCCACAGAAATAAGGAAGCGATTATCGAGGCAAACGGTTTGCTGGCGCGTTTATACGCCCAGATTGAGGCTGCGCCAAGTATGGCTGAATCTCAGGTTATTAAGCATATTGACAGCGTGCTAGAGCTGGAAGAGAGCGACATAGAAAGGGTTAAGGCTTATATCATCAAAGCCAACGAATATGCGCGCTTTCATATGTTTGCCCAAGCCGCAGAGGTGCTGCGCGAGGCTTACAGCCGCTGCGAGGAAGACAGCAAGGCGGCAGCCATGGTTCTGCTGGTGCATCCGCTGGTAGCCTCGCTGCTCGGCAGCGGCGACACCGACGGCGCCGAAAAAGTCGTCAGCGCTGCAGCCTCGCTAGGGACAGCCAATTTAGATATTGAGCGAGCCTATATTGCTCACAGCCGCCAGCAGACAGAAAAAGCCCAAAAGCTGCTAAAAAGCGCCTTAGCCGACAGCGACGGCACAGCGGCTACGGTGATGAAGATCGCCATGGCATACAGCCGGTTCGGCAATGCTACCATGGCCATAGCCCTGCTAGAGCAGCTGGCCTCCAAGAAAATCGCCCCTCCCGAAGAAAGCACCACAGTCCTGAGCAATTCGGCTGTCAGCGAAATGTCCATAAACGATACGGTGTTTTTTCCTTTCGAGCCATGCGTGTTCGGCCTGCGCTCTATAAACAGCGAGCTAGCCCGCTGCTACGAGCAGCAGCAGCGCTACAGCGATGCCGTAATCGAATGGCGCAAGCTCGTGCGCAAATATCCGCAGAATCCAGTATGCAAGGTCGAGCTAGCCAACGCCCTGGCCAAAGACGGCCACGAGGCCGAAGCCGCGCCGCTCTACCGCCAGGCCGAAACTAGGCTTATGGATCTGCTGGAGCAGGCCCCCAGCTGCCCGGTATTCCACTTCGCTCTTGGCGATATATACCGCCACGACGGTGACAATGTGCTGGCCGCATTTCACTACAAAATGGTAGTCTGCGAGCCGTATACCGAGCGCACATCCAAAGCTTTCGGCACCCTGAGCCTCAGCAATGCCCAGTTCCATGAGCAGGTTGCCAAGCGCATGCTTTCAATGTCTGCAGACAGCGATGCCAAGAAGAGCTTGGCTATGTTTTTAGCCGTGCACGGACAGGCCGCCAAGAAAGACAGACAGAGCAGCTTGGAGGCCAAACCGCAAACATAATAAAGGCAACAGCAGCCTAAACACCCTTGCCAATCTTTATATTTGCGTGTATAATTCTCAGCGTTATTGAGGCGTCGCCAAGCGGTAAGGCATTGGACTTTGGATCCAACATTCCCCAGGTTCGAATCCTGGCGCCTCAGCCACAGGGCAGTGCTTTTCGGCACTGCCCTTTTTCTTTGCCATCCGGCCTTCAGCCAGCAGACTGGCAGAGCCAGACACCATAGCTATTCAAGAAGGAAACCAGGCAATTTTTTAAGAACCATAGTAGGCATTTTTAAAAGTGTTTTTTGGAGGCTTCTAATGAAATTGTCCCTCAAGATGGCCGTGGCAGCTGCCGCCATGGCGACTGCATTTGTTCCCGCGTTAGCTGCGCCTAACGCCGAACCTGAGTTCATCGGTGTTATTGTCAATGGACATTCTCTGTTTCCTCCCCAGCAGCCTGTAATGACCGGCGGCCGCACCCTCGTGCCCATGCGCAGCATATTCGAGGCCCTGGGCGCTGAAGTCAAATACGACGCGCCCACCAAAGTGATCACCGCCAAAACGCCGGACAATGCCACCACGATTGTCCTCGCCCTCAATTCTCCCGACGCAACGGTAAACGGCAATGCCGTGAAGCTGGAAGTGCCGGCTTCCTCCATGCATGGGTCTACCATGGTTCCCCTGCGCTTCATCGGCGAAGCGTTAGGCTCCAAGGTGGCCTGGAACGGCGTGGAGCGCATCATCCGCGTTGCAGCGCCCGGCTATGAAAACACTCTCAGCGACGGCGATATGTTCAAAGAGAGCAACTGGGATTACGCTAAGAACTTAGGCCGGATTCAGGTCGGCTCTCAGGCCGGTCTGCGCAAGGTTATGGACAGCACGAATTCCGAGCCCCTGTTCAACAGAGCGCCCAACGACGACTACAGCGAAGCGCCTATCGCCGGCAGCGAGCGCGAGGCCGTATACAGCGTCTTCGGCTTGGACAAATACGAGCTGCGCAGTCTCGCCCGCAAGCTAATAGCCAACTATTCCAAGGTCCGCAAAAACCGGCTGCAGATGTTCCATATGCTGGGCTTAATCGGCTCCGAAAATGAGGACATTATCGATCAGGCCACTTCCTCGCACATCCAGGCCTTTTTGGTCGACAAGCTGAACAATGGCGACAAAAAAATCAGCTCCAACGACAACAACGCGATGCGCCGTCATGCCATCATCGCTCTCAGCGTTATAGACAATGTTACCCCGGAAACAGTGGAAGCCGTTATCAAATGCTTTGAGACCTGCACCAATGCTTACGTGCTGAGCCCTATTCCCAACTTCTTCAAAATGCACAGCAACGATATCAAGGCCATGCCGAAGATCAACGAGTACCGTGCCAGAGTTGCCGCTGTGCAGAATCTCAATACTGCCGAAGCCGTTACAGCGCTTCAGTAACCACGATCAGCGAGGACGGCATCTGGCACACTCTGGGCCCGATGCCGGTTAGGAATGTATGAGCGATTGCAGTAAGCAGAAATGCGCAGCCCTGGCCGCGGTGGTTCTGGCCGCCGGCAAAGGCACGCGCATGAAATCTAATGTTGCCAAAGTGCTTCACCCCATTATGGGGCGCCCCATAATCAGCTACGTATTGGACACTCTGACCGCGGTGCAGGCCAATCCTCAGGTCATCGTAGTAGGCCATGCGGCTGAGACTGTGCGCGAAGCCTGCGGGCCTGACTATATATACGCGCTTCAGGCAGAGCAGCGCGGCACAGGCCATGCCGTGCAGACGGCCATACCCAGTCTGGACGGTTTTTCCGGCAATGTGCTTATCGTCAGCGGAGACATGCCGCTGGTTACCCCCGAGGTGTGGCAGAATCTGATCGAGCTGCACGTCCGCGAGGGCAACGAGTTCACGCTTCTAACGGCGCGCTCAGAGGCCCATCGCGATTTCGGTCGCATCGTGCGCCAGGCCGACGGCCAGGCCGTCAGAATTGTCGAAGCCCGGGACTGCACCCCCGAAGAGTATGCGCTTACAGAAGTAAACCTGGGCGCATACTGCGCGTCAGCCGACTTCCTGCGCGAAATGCTGCCGCTGCTGGGCAGCAACAATGCGCAGGGAGAGCTGTACCTGACCGATCTGGTCGGACTGGGCCATGCGCACGGCAAGCGCATAGGCGCGATGATTACCCCCGATATAGAATGCGCTATGGGCGTCAACAGCCGCGCAGATTTAGCCCAGGCCGGCACGGTTATAAAAGCGAGAGTGCTGCGCAGCCTGATGCTGAGCGGCGTAACGGTTCTGGATCCGGGCAGCACCTGGGTGGAGCCGTCGGTTACTGTCGGGCGCGATACGGTAATTTTGCCCGGCACCGTGCTGCAGGGTAAGACTTCTATAGGCGAAGCCTGCCAGATCGGCCCTAACACGCAGATTACCGACAGCAGTGTCGGAGCGGGAAGCACGGTTACCCATTCGGTGCTGTGGCAGGCCAAAACAGCAGGCGGAGCCAAAATCGGCCCGTTTGCCTATCTGCGTCCGGGCACGGTTCTGGAGGACAATGTTAAGGTTGGCGATTTCGTTGAGATCAAAAATTCCAACATTGCCGCCGGCACTAAGGTGCCCCACCTTACCTATATCGGCGATGCCGATGTAGGCAGCAATACCAACATAGGCTGCGGCACCATAACCTGCAATTACGACGGCCAGAGCAAGCACCGCACCTTCATAGGTGACCACGTGTTTATCGGTTCCAATACCAGCCTAGTCGCCCCTGTGCGCGTAGAGAGCGGCGCCAAGACCGGTGCCGGAGCTGTGGTAACCAAGGATGTCGCCGCAGAAAGCGTAGTCGTCGGCATACCCGCCCACCCCCTTAGACACACAAACACGGAGCAAAGTTAAACCATGAACGAAGCGACATCTGCCAAGGGGGACGGCGAGAGCCTCTCCGCATGCGGACACTTAGACTGTTCTGCCCCATCGCACCGCGTAATGCTTTTTCACGGCCATTCCAATCCCGAGCTGGCGGCGGCGATAGCCAAGTATCTGGACATACCGCTGGGCCGGGCGCTGGTATCGCGGTTTGCTAACGGTGAGATCAGGGTAAAGATAGAGGAGACCGTCCGCGGTTCGCGCGTTTTTGTAATCCAGCCTACCTGCGGCAATGTCAACGATTCGCTGATGGAGCTGCTCATCATGATCGACGCTCTATCGCGGGCCTCGGCTTATTCCATCTGCGCTGTCATTCCCTATTACGGCTATGCCAAGCAGGAAAAAAAGACCTCCGGACGCGAGCCGATTTCAGCCAAGCTAGTCGCCAATCTGCTCACCGTTGCAGGCGCCGACAGAGTGATCACCGTCGATCTGCATGCGGCCGCCATCCAGGGTTTCTTTGATATTCCCTGCGACAATCTAAAGGCGCTGCCCACCATAGCCGATCACTATCGAGAGTTAGGTCTGCACCGCGAGGGTCTGGTAGTGGTTTCGCCCGATGCCGGCGGCGTAGCCAGAGCGACCGACCTGGCCGAGCATTTAGGCGCTCAGCTGGCCATTATCTTCAAGCGCCGCCCAGAGCCGGACAAAACTCAGGTGATCGAGATCGTCGGCGACATTGAGGGCAAGAACTGCATCGTTGTCGATGACATGATCTCCACCGGACAGACCATGATTCACGGCGTCGAGGCTCTCAAAGCCCGCGGCGCCAAGAAGATATACGCCGCCGTAACCCACAGCATTATGGCCGGCGACGCGGTGAATATGATCGAGAATTCTCCCCTCGAAGAGCTGGTGGTTACCGATACCATTCCAGTTTCCCCCGAGGCTCTGAAAATGTCCAAGCTGAAGGTGCTGTCACTGGCTCCCCTGCTCGGAGAGGCCATTCGCCGCACCCACTTCAACCAGTCGGTCAGCGAGCTGTTTCTATAGCGCTGACTGAACTTGACACCAATTAATTAAACATATATAATAGCTTGGCTATTGTGATGCATAGTTAGCTCATTGAGCTTATTTCATATAAGCGGCCCCTGCGGATTTGCGGGGCCTGCTAAGTTTATTAGGAGGATAACATGGCCCAGGTTAAGCTGGATGCAAAAATTCGTAAAGAGACTGGAAAAGGCATAGCAAAAGCGCTGCGGCGTGAGGGTCGTGTTCCGGCCGTGCTCTATGGCCGCCATATGGAAGAGCCCATCGTAATGGACGTAGATGCCAAAGCTACAGAGCAGATTCTGCGCACAGTCGGCAAGACCGCGATTATTAGCCTCGATTTTGAAGGCGCCGAGAAACAGTTGGCTATGCTGGCCGATTATCAGCGCGATGTATTCGGCACCCGTCTGCTGAGCGTAGATTTTAAGCAGGTAAACCTGAACGAAAAAGTAATGGCTACCGTGCCCCTCATGATTGTCGGCGAGGCTAAGGGCGTCAAAGAAGGCGGCGTGCTGGAGCAGTCGCTGCGCGAGATCAAGGTTGAGGCTCTGCCTCTGGATCTGCCCGCCCACATCGAAATCGATGTTACCGAGCTGGGCTTAGGCCACCATATGTGCGTATCAGACCTGAAGTGCCCCGCCAACGTAACCATTCACGAGAATCCTGAAGAGCAGGTTATCAACGTGGCTATCCCCAGAGCTGTAGCCGTTGCTGAAGCAACCACCGAAGAGGCTCCTGCTGCCGAAGGCGAGGCTGCTGCCGCTGCCGAATAGCAGAACAAGACATGAAGGCTTCGAGATTTATTAGCTCGGATCCAAACCTGACAGATAGCGACGGGAGGCGGAAACGTTGAACGTCGCTGTTGCATTTTTAATAATAGGTTTGGGCAATCCCGGCCCTAAATACGCGCATACGCGCCATAACGCCGGCTTTATGGCAGCCGATGAGCTGGCAAAGCGCTACGGCATCAGCTTTAGCAGGGCCGGCAGTCTGTACGAGTGCGGCAAAGGCCTAATAGAAGGCCGCCCCGCCATCATAATAAAGCCGCAGACCTTTATGAATCTATCGGGACAGGCTGTGCTCTCGGCTCTGAGCAAGTACAGAGTAGAGCCCTCGCGCATACTGGTGCTGGTAGACGACTGCCGCATACCTCTGGGAAAAATACGCCTGCGCCCCTCCGGAGGCTCAGGAGGCCACAACGGCCTGACCAACATTATCCAGGTGCTGGGCACCTCGGATTTTGCGCGCATCCGCTTAGGCTTGGGCGAGCCGCCCCAGGGAGATCCCATAGATTTCGTTTTGGGAAACTTCCCAGAAGCCGAATGGCCGGCTGTAAAGGAAATGACGGCGCTGGCCGCAGACTGTGCGGTTAGCTTCATAACCGAAGGGGCCGAGCGGGCCATGAGCAGCTTTAACGGCCGATGAGACGCAAATCCGCCGCCTTTCTGCGCCTTGACGCTGCCGCCTGGGCCCTGCTGCCCTTCGCGGTAGCGCTCAATGTTGTTATGGGCCTGACCGCTTCGCCCCTGCCCGTCCACCTGGATTCCCTGGGCACCTGCCTGGCCGCGGCGCTGGCAGGCCCCTGGGCCGGCATGATAGCCGGAGCGGTTGGCAATGCCATATCGGCGCTGCAGAACCCTATCTGGCTCCGCTATTTTCCTGTAGCAGTGCTTATCGGTGCCTTAGTCGGCCTTTTAACGCGCTGCCGCATGATGAGCAGCGCGTTTTTAGCGGGCATTGCCGGCGTTCTGGTGGGCATTGGCTCAGCCTGTATAGCCGCTCCTATAACCGCATGGAGCGGAGGTGCCAGCGGCGGCGGCACAGATTTCATCATCGCCGCCTTCCGCCAAGCCGGATACAGCAGGATGGCCGCCTGCTTTGCCGAGAGCCTGCTGGTAGACCCAGCCGACAAAATGGTAAGCTGCATAGCGGTTTATTTCCTGCTGGCAATTATGCCGGCCAAAATGAGAGCCGCCTTCCCCAACGGACAGCTTCTTCAGAAGATACGCCTGGTGCGCATGCCATTCATTTCGGGCAGCAGCCAGCACGAAAGCCACGGCGAGCGGCACGAAGTGGCCGCAGGCTGCCAGAAGATAGGCTTATATGTGCCCGGAAGCAGCTTCTGGCATCGCGCCACCCCCGGCACTAAGCTGCTCCTGCTGCTCTGCTCGGCTATATCGCTGTTTTTTTTGCCAGGCTGGGCCAGAATTGGCAGCGCCCAGCACTTAGGCTGGTATCCCCTGCCGTACTATCCAGCCCTGCTGTCCGGCCTTTTTGCGCTGGCCCTGTGCATAGGAGTCGGCGCCGAGCTGGGCCGCCTGCTGCTGGCGACAGCTCTGCCTCTGTCTGTGGCCATAATAGCCATAAACGGAATCTGGGGATATGGAGATACGATAAACTGGAACGGCCTGTCCTGGTCAATTTCTTCGGCCTGCCAGGCATCTACCATCGCCATGGGGCTGACCCTGGTTGCTGAAAGCGCGGGACTGCTGCTCTTAACCACTTCTGTTGGGGATATCTGCGCCTATCTGGAGCATCTCGGGCTGTCTCCGCGCTTAACGTATACCATCCAGGCGGCTATGAACCTGATCCCCTCGATGCAGCGTCGGGCCGCCGAAATCCGCGAAGCCCAGTCTGCCCGAGCCTTGCCTGCTGGGCGGGGATTTATACGCGGGCTGCGCACCTTTCTGCCGACTCTGATTCCCCTGCTTATGAGCGCCATTGCCGACGCCCACGAAAAAGCGCTGACCCTGGAGGCACGCGGATTTGCGGCGTGCCCAAGCAGGACGCGCTGGAGTACGCCCAAGGTGCCAGCTTACGACAGCAGCCTGCAGCTGCTCATAGCCTTAGTATTTTTATTCTTGGCGGTAACAGCGCACTCATGATACACGCCGAAGGATTAAGCTTCACTTATGCCACGCAGTCAGAACCGGCCCTGTCCGGGATCGGACTCCGCGTATCTGCCGGCGAAGCCGTAGGAATTATAGGCTGCGACGGCAGCGGAAAATCTACGCTGCTGCAGGTGCTAGCCGGGCTGGCCCCCCGGCTGGTAAAGGGCAGCAGGCAGGGAAGCCTGTGCATTGCCGGCCTAGATCCGGCCAAAGCCGAAACAGCAGCGCGCATGCGCACCGTAGGCCTGGTATTCTCCGATCCGGCCAGCCAGCTCACCGGCGTCTGCCCCACAGTTGAGGAAGAGATAGCCTGGAGCCTAGGGAATATCGGAGAAAGCCGCCAAGCCATGCACCGCAAAGCTGAGGATCTGATAGGCCGCCTGCACCTGGAGCATATACGCTTCCGCACTCCCCACACGCTGTCAAGCGGGCAGCAGCAGCTGGTGGCCATAGCCTCTGTGCTTATTCTGAAGCCAAAGGTGCTGCTGTTCGACGAGCCAGCTACACGTTTAGACGCTGCCTCGCGCCGGGCAGTTGCTGATCTGGCCAAACAGCTGGCGCGGGAAGGCCATACCGTTTTATGGTCGTCATCGTCGCTGGAGGATGTAGACGGCTTTTCGCGCTGGATTTATTTAGAGCGGGGACAGATACTGTATGACGGCGCACCCAGGCACGTGGGCGGCCAGGCCTGGCCTGCGCCCTGGACGCGCCTGGCACAGGCCGCGAAAGAGGCCGGCAAATGGCCGGGCCCTATGCCCCTGCGGGAAGCCGACGCAGCCGAGGAGCTGCGGAAAATGAGCGCGGCAGCCCGCCAGCTCAGTCCGTGAGCAGCAATACAGCTAATTTAGCGCGGCGCCAATGCTATCGCGCCACCCGGCATCCCTCGCTGGCGCAGAGCTGAACATATTTGCCTGCCGCGGACTTGCCGCACACAAAGCGTTCACGGTTTCCGCACTACGCAGACTGACAGGAAGGCGAAGAAAAATGACAGTCATAAAAGCAGAAAGCGCCAGCTTCGCCTATCCAGACGGGACACAGGCGCTGCACCAGATCAGCACAGCTATCGATTCAGGGGAATTCGCGGCTGTCATAGGCCCCAACGGCGCGGGCAAAACTACGCTGGCGCGCCTGCTCTGCGGAATACTGGCCCCCCAGAGCGGAAAGGTCTGGATCGACGGCTGGGACACCTCGCAGTTTCCGGCCAGCAGGCTGGCTTCTAAAGTGGGCTACGTATTTGCCGATCCCCGCCTGCAGATTTTTACCTCTTCGGTACGCGAAGAGACAGCCTTCGGACCGAACAATCTGGGCTTCAGCCCAAGCGAAACCGAAGCAGCCGTAAGCGAGGCCCTTCAGGTAACTGGCCTTCAGGACAAAGCCTCGGCGCATCCTTACGATCTGAGCTACAGCGAGCGCCGCCTTCTGGCGCTGGCCTCAGTGATCGCCATGAGACAGCAGGCAATAGTTATGGACGAGCCTACCGCGGGGCTGGACGGCCCTGCGCGCCGGCAGCTGCAGAACGCCCTAGCTCTGCTCAGACGGCGCGGAACAGCGGCCATAATAATCTCTCACGATATGGATTTCGTGGCCGACTGCTGCGCCAGGGTGCTGGGGCTGAAAGACGGCCGCCTGATCGCCGACGGCCCATGCTCCGACGTGCTGGCCCGCGCTGAGCTTTTTGGCCAGGAGCTTCCCTGCGCGGCACGCCTCTGCCGCGCCAGCGGACTTCCTGCGGCTTACTCTGCAGAAGAATTCGTGGCCGCGCTGCAATAAACATCACTGCAAAGGCGCCAGCCATGTGCGCCAGCCGCCAGCTTAGGACGGTACTGCACCCGCGCTGTACTGATTAAAAAGCTCTAGC
>JAFSXO010000238.1 GCA_017444045.1 bacterium
AGCTCACACTGGCGACGCACCGACAGCTCAATGTTTTTCCTCACCAAGCTCTGGAATGGGCAATCCAACTTCGCGAAAGCAATCCTGAAGAAAGTCACGCTCAAGTGTTAGTTTGAATAGGTCTCCGGAGTACCCCAGCGCACGTTGTTGATAACGGCAATGCCCTGCTTTCCCAGCCAATGACCAAACGCTCTCATGCGGTAGGTATTGCCGAGTTTAATGGGATAGACGAAATCCTGATAGGTGGAAAAATCAGGGGTGATGACGCCATCGAAATGCCTGAGGATTCTTAGCGCTTGGGCACTGTGGAACCAGATGCCTTTGGTGTTGTCGAACTTGTAATCATCGAGGTAAAAGCATACGAAGGCATTGTAGTGGAACTTTTTATTTCCTCGAGTGAGCTCTCGTTTGTAGATAATTCGGGCTTCTGTCCAAAGAATGATGTCATTCGGCAGTGCTGTTGCTGTGGTGGGACAAATCGGAATGTCGTTCTCAGTAAAGATCGCCCCCTTAACCATAAAAGCATTCCAGATGTCTTTAATGCCTGGGCGGTTGCCATGACGTTTTGCCGATCGGAGATGAGACGTTGTCATAATCGTTCCTCCTATACTCAAAAGTCAGTTGAAACGCTATTGTCTAACTGTTGAGCCGATTGTAGGTAGGAAACGCTTAAAAGTATTTGGTGCCAATTTTACTCGTTTTTCCCCTGGATTTTCATTCAGAGGGGGAAAAACAATATATATGTTTCAAAAATGTTAACGCAGAGCAAAGTGTGAAGGCATCAGCATTGAGTTGGTCCGTTATTTTTACATATTTTTTACATAATTTTTCCAGAAGTCGCACTAAGAAAAGCTGCGCAAGGTATATTCGATATGGATCTGTACCGATGTGCCGCGCCGGCGCCAGAATACCATCACCGGCTACGAGCTGGCGGAACGCAACTATGTAGGGCGGGTCTGTGAAAAGACGGCGAATTATGATTTAATAACTATAGTGATGGTGTGTTTGGGCCATGAAGACAGCAGCGATTACAAGGGTATACTGAAGCTGCTGGGTACTTTACTGGTTTCGGCATCGTCAGCGGAGGAGAAGAAGCGGATCCTGCGGGATGAATTTGCCATATCGGCAGACAGGGGCATGGATGAGGAGGTACTCAATATGCGCAAACTTATAGCTGGGATTATCATCAGTGTTGCCCTCAGCAGCGCCGCCATGGCTGAAGTAGATGTACATGCCCATATTATTCCCGCTGGTTACCGCGCTGCTCTGATCCAGCATGACGCACTTTTGGACGAAGGCTTCCCTTTGCCCAAATACGATGCCGATGCCCAGCTGAAGTGGATGGACGAAACGGGCATTCAGACCGCGGTGCTGACTCTGGCCGCTCCCCAGCCTTATTTCGGAGACAGCGCCGAATGTGCCCAGATTATCCGCGCCGCCAATGAAGAAGCCGCCAGGATCAAGCGGGAACATCCCGGCCGCTTCAAATTTTGCGCCGCTCTGCCTCTGCCCGACGTTGAGGCGGCCATCGCCGAAGCCGAATACGCTATGGACGTTCTGCACGCCGACGGCATCAAGCTGGCCACCAACTCCCGGGGGCAGTATCTGGGCGATCCCGCGCTCGATCCGCTCTTTGAAGTATTAAACGCCAGAAATGCCGTAGTCATCCTCCATCCGCACCGTCCCGAACCGGTCAGCCGCGCGGTCATGCGGCAGACGCCTTTGGCTATGCAGGAATACCTCTCAGAGACCACCCGTGCCGTGGCCAACATGATCTCCCGCAATGTACCGGCCCGCTATTCCCGGGTGTGCTTAGTCGTTCCTCACTGCGGCGCTTATCTGCCTTTGGCAGTTCCCCGCATGAAGTCGCTGACTTCGGTAATGCAGGCCAATCATTTGGTGGGCGAGATCGACTGGCCTAAGAATTTGGCTTCCCTGTATTACGATCTGGCGGGAGCCCACTCGCCGGAGGTCATTCGCATTCTGCTCACCGTCACTACGCCGGATCACCTGCTTTACGGCTCCGATTATCCCTACGCTGACCCGCAGGCGCTCAGAGGGAGTCTGGAGCGTCTGAGAACATATTTGGCCCAGGAGCCGGATTTAGCGCCGTTCCGCACTATGATCCTGGAGCAAAACGCCCGCCGTCTCTTCGGCGATAATCCCGAACCGGCTCAGACTGTAGCGGCGCCGCAGCAGGCCTTGGTGCGCATTGCCGAAGTCGAAGTTCATCCTAAAAGGACTGCCGAATGTTTCAGGCACGCTCCGGAATTATAATGCCGACAGACTGCCTGCGGTATCATCATATCTGCCGATCAGCCGACTGCTGAATTATTGATATTTAGAACAACAAAAGGGAGAACAACATGCAATACGTCAAACTGGGACACTCTGATTTAAATGTTTCCCGCATCTGTCTGGGCTGCATGGGCTTCGGTGATGCTCAAAACGGCCAGCATTCCTGGACCGTGGACGAAGAGCACACCCGGGAGATTATCCGCCGTTCCCTGGATTTGGGCGTTAACTTTTTCGATACCGCCGTCGGCTATCAAAACGGCACATCCGAGCTGTTTGTCGGCCGCGCCCTGCGCGATATGGCCCGCCGCGAAGGTTTCGTAATTGCCACCAAGTTTCTGCCCCGCACCGCGGAGGAAATAGCATCTGGCATCAGCGGCCGGCAGCACGTGCTGAACTCGGTTGACACCAGCCTGCGCCATTTGGGGCTGGACTGCATAGACCTGTATATTTATCATATCTGGGACTATAAAACGCCCGCCGAAGATATTTTATCTGGCTTAAATGATGCGGTAAACGCCGGAAAAATCCGCTATTTGGGAATAGCCAACGTTTATGCCTATCAGCTGGCCAAAATGAACGCCCTGGCCGAAAAGCACGGCTGGCCCAAGTTCATTTCCGTGCAGAATCACTACAATCTGATCATGCGCGAAGAAGAACGGGAGATGTTCGCCCTGTGCCAGGAGGACGGTATCGCCATGACTCCTTACAGCGCCCTGGCCTCGGGCAAACTGGCCAAACGCCCGGGAGAAACCTCTCAGCGTCAGAAAGAAGACGCCTTTATGCATTTCAAATACGATGCCAGCGCTGCCCAGGACAGCCAAATCATTGAGCGCGTGACTGAGCTGGCCGACCGCTATGGGGTGTCGATGACCCAGATTTCCCTGGCTTGGATGCTTAACAAAGTAGATGCCCCCATTGTGGGAGCGACAAAGCTGAGCCACATTGAGGAAGCCGTTAAGGCCTGCGATTTCACCCTCAGCGCGGAAGATATGCGGTATTTGGAAGAGACGTACACGCCGCACCGTCTGTCGGGGGTGATGGCGGTAAACAAGCCGGTCATGGACAAAGAACCAGTGTGGGTGACGTCAGCGCGGAAATGAACGGCCTGCCGCGGCACTGAACAGTTCTGCACCATATGAATAAGGGTACTGATTGACAGGAAGCGCTTCGGCGTACAAGATAGTTTAACGCCAAGGAATTGGCGCTCTAATGAAAGGCCCGGGCAGTGCGCTTGGGCTTTTATTATTGCATTATCAGTATTTGTTTATTATTCCTTAGCGATGCTAGAGCTGTATGCGCACTGCAGGCCGGTCATCTGCTTTATGCTGTAGAAGGGCCAGTGGTTGTAGAAGTACGTTTTCATCGGTATGCGTTTGCCATCCTGAATGTAGTAATAAGCCTGATTGTCTATAAAGACGTTGGAAAACTCATAGGTATGGCCGTCTATCCCCCTGAACGAGTAGCGCTCTTTGCTGCC
>JAFSXO010000239.1 GCA_017444045.1 bacterium
CAGCAGCCTGAAGCTAAAGGCCAGAAAAAGTGGGAGCCGTCGTCTGTAGCTTCTGGGGCCAGCAAAATTACCAGCAAGGCTCTGACCGAGAAGAAGCCCAAGGCCGAAAAATCCTCCCGCCGCTCCAAAAAAAACGATTTGGATGCTGAGCCCTTGCCGGTTCCTTCTCCCAGGTTTTCGCTGAAGGGACGCCGCGATGCACCCTCAGATCCGCGTACGGTTGCTCATGGTGATTTAGTTAACCGCTTGAATAGCATGAGCAACCTGATAGACGATGATGTTGACTACGATCAGCTCGCCCCTCTGCTGGATCGTATCAACGCGGAGTTCGGCAGCCATGAGCTGATTGGTGAGCTTGAGATTAACGATGACGAGTATAGAATTCTTAAGCATTATTTCCGCACAGTCTGCAAGAATGGCTATGAGAGTGCGTCTGACAGCGAAGATTTTGTGCTCGACAAGCCCTGCCTGACCGCTATGATAGAGGTGGGAAAACGGGCAGAGCGTTTGGACTATTGGGATACGATAGCCCAGGTGCTTTACGGTGTGGACAGCGATAAGTTTGATGAAGCCTGGCTGGACGGGGCTTTCTGCCGTGGAATGCTGCGCGCCGGCAAAGCGCTGGAAAGCACCAACAGGCAGCGCGCCCTGGCTACGGTTATGCGCCACGCGGGCAAAGCAACGGCGTAGGAGCGTAGGGGTATAGCTTAAGTGCAATAATCGCTGTTTTATTAATTTATTGCAGATGCAAAAACAAAAGCCGTTTTTAAGCCTTGTCCTAAAAACGGCTTTTGTCTATTCTGCTTTATGCTGCTGCTCGCATGCTATTTCTCGTAGTCAGGCTTCCAGGCTGCAAACTGCACTAGCTGGTCCTCGGTGCGGTGATAATAGCGCACTCCTTTGTCAAGCTTGGCGATCAGCGCCATTTCGTCATCGCTCAAAGTGAAATCTAGGATGTTCAGATTGTCTTTGATGTGCTCGACATTTCTGCTGCCGGGAATGACCGCGAAGCCCATTTGGGTGTGCCAGCGCAGGATAATCTGGGCGGGAGTTTTTCCGTACTTGCTGCCTAGCTCTGCAAAAACGGCTTCTTTAAGCAGATTCTTGTCGCCGTGTCCCAGCGGGTACCAGCTCATCAGCTTAATGCCATACTTGTCCAGTGTTCGGCGGAGCTCCGTCTGGGTGAAATAAGGATGCGCCTCGGCCTGGATAAACTGAGGGGCGATCTCCCATTGTCTCTCCAGCTCTTCTATGTACTTACCCTCAAAATTGGAAATCCCGATGGCCTTCGTTTTGCCTTCCTTGTAGGCTTTCTCGAGCTGGCGGTATCCCTCCAGCCAGTTACCCGCAGGCTGGTGGATGTAGAGAAGGTCGACATAATCAGTGCCTAGACGTTCCAGAGTCTCAGCCAAAGCGTTGGGATTTTCGTATTCGCTGGGCCAGAGCTTGGTGGACAAGAAAATGCTTTCGCGGGGCAGTCCGCTGGCTTTTATGCCGCGCCCGCAGGCTCGCTCGTTGACGTAGGCGTTGGCCGTGTCAACTAGGGAGTAGCCCATCTTGAGCGCTTCCCTTACGCTGTTTTCCGCTTCGGCGGGTGTAAGCATAAAGGTTCCGATCCCGATTGCGGGGCATTTCAGGCCGTTGTTAAGTGTTAAGAATTCCATATTGTCCTCCTTTATATAAGACCGTTTGCGGAAAGCCAGCCTTTTACGCTGGTTTCGGAAGCTGCCGCGCTGCTGCCGCTGATGGGAAGTCCCTTGCTCACTTTAGCGCCAGGGCAGGTCCTTTGGATATCGCGCTCGCTGCCGCCCATACCGCTGCCTTCGTGAGTGCATAGCGGCAGAATGTTCTTTCCAGTGAAATTGAACTTCTCCAGGAAGGTGAATACCGCCATCGGCATAGTGCCCCAATAGTTGGGATAGGCCAGGATTATCGTATCGTAGCTGTCTATAGATTCGGGCAGGGAAATAAGCTTAGGCCGGGCTTTCTCCCGCAGGTCCTTTTTGGCTTCTTCAATGCAGATCATGTATTCCGGGGAATAGGGGCGCTTCATCTCAATTTTAAAGGAATCGGCACCGGTGAGCTTCTTTATGATGCTACAGACGATTTCGGTGTTGCCCACCTCTACATAGCGCAGATCGCCGCCGAAATAGTTCTCGTCTGCCCTAGAGAAAAAGGCGATTAATGTATTGGCCATGTTTTCCCTCCGTTTATTGGTTGCTGTACCAATGCCATTGACTTAAGGATTCTTGGCATTGGTTCTTATTATTCATGTGAGTTAGCGCTGCGTTGTATGTTAGCGTACAAGTTAGC
>JAFSXO010000240.1 GCA_017444045.1 bacterium
TCACGCTGAACAGGCCCCTAGTGCATAATATATTTAAGCTTAAATTATAAGCGCTTCATTTAGCGGATTATGTTCGCGGAGACAGCACAAGTTCCCCCACGACCCCCACACATAAGGAACAACCTTTAACATAAAAAAACAGAGCCTTGCGTCAAGACAAGACTCTGTTTCTGGTGGTCGCGAACGGACTTGAACCGCCGACCCCCACGATGTCAACGTGGTGCTCTAAACCAACTGAGCTACACGACCAAAAACCTGGAGGCGTGGAACGGAATTGAACCGCCGTAGATGGATTTGCAATCCACTGCCTGACCACTCGACCACCACGCCATATTTGGGACATAAAGGGAATCTGGAGCGGAAAACGAGGTTCGAACTCGCGACCCTCGGCTTGGGAAGCCGATGCTCTACCGCTGAGCTACTTCCGCATCCGTTTCCAGAACTGAACGTCTCAACGCGGAGAATTATAGCATAGACTTAATCTTTTGTAAAGAGAACAGCACGACGATATTCTTCGATGTCGGTAACTTCGCGTCAGCTAGCCTAACATATTCGCGCTGCACCAGCTTCCGCATCGGCACTGCTGCTTCTATGGAGATAAAACCGAAACCGAAGTAACCGTATCGATATTTAGCCCAATACCCAGCACCTCGCGCTTTACGCCGAACACAATTCCCTTAGGATGACTGTAATATCCGTAAGACACCTCGGCTACCTCGTCAATGCCCGCCTCGGCCGCGCGCTTGCCCTGTTCCTCCCACGTCATAGAGCCACCGGGGAATACCTCCAGGACGCGCTGAAGGTCGCTGCCTACGCCAATGCCGCTGACATGGTGCAATTCCGAGGATTCGGTCACTATCTCTGCTACCTTGCGGGTCTGGGGATCAAAAAAGACCACAACCCGGCGCTCGGGCACATCGAAGCGCACAGCTTCCTGATTCCAATCTAGCACGCCGCGCAGGGGACAGGAGCTGAAAACGCGCTTGGCAGGCTCCCCTATGCTTATATCGGCCATATAGCTTCCCGGCGCAAAGGACTTCAGGCGCTTCTGAGCATCCTGACGGAACTTAGCGATGGCGTCGCGGCGCTCTTTCTTAGCGCGGGCCTCGGCTTCTTCAGCCTCCCAGCGCTCCAGCCAGGGCTGGCACTGCTCGCGCAAATCCTTGGGCAGTTTATTAATATCCAGGGAATGCAGCAGATCGTAAGCGCGGGACTGCAGATAGCGCTCGCTCTGGTTATTGTGCACCAGAGCCAAGGCCAGCCAGGCGATAGCCTGAACATCGTCAGAATTCTGCTCTACAATGTTTTCCAGGGCAGCCACACCATAGGCGTAATCGCCGTTTTTAATGCGGCGAATGGCGGCTTCGCGCTTCTCCATCGGCAGGACGAGCACAAAATGCTGAGCCAGGCGGAAACCATTGCCGCACTCTTCAACCTGACGTCCAGCCATATACTGGCCGCGATCGCCAAGCTCCGCCTGCTGCGCACGGTCCCAAAGCGCCGCCTCTGTAAATACGTCAAGATTAAAGCGCGTATTCCCGTCAAGGTCGGATACATCCAGCACCATGCTGTATTTTCCCTTGGATACACGGCATTCGGCTCGCTTAAGCACCGTATCATTGCTGCCCAAGGTTACAACCACAGGAATTCCCGAAGGCAGGTTAGTAGCCCCGCCGATCGTCAGCAGACAGTTGCCATCGTTAACTAGATCTGTCTCCAGACGCACGGAATGATAGCCCATGACGGTACAGCCGCAGCATACCAGCAATAGCACAGCCGCTGTCAAATTCCGCAAAATATGCCAGATAAAACTGCCTAACTTGCTCACCACAGGCTCCCGTCGGCGATAAGGATAAGGTTAATGGCCGCGCAGGCCGGCAATAGCGGCTTTATAGTCGCTGCTGCCAAATATAGCTGAAGCCGCTATCAGGGTATCGGCTCCGGCTGCCACGCACTTGGGCGCCCACTCAGCATTAACGCCGCCGTCGACACCTATACGCACTTCGGGAGCTACCAAGGAGCGCACCTGCTCTATTTTATGGAGCGCGGAAGCAATAAAGCGCTGCCCAGAGAAACCGGGATTGACGCTCATAATGAGCACGAAATCCAGAACGTCCTCGAGATAGCGAAGGCATTCTGGGCCTGTCGACGGATTGAGAGCGACTCCAGCCTTCATGCCCATCTGGCGGCAGTTGCTCAAAAAGCGGTGCAGATGCGGACATGCTTCGGCGTGCGCCACTACCAGACTGGCTCCCGCTTCTTTGCAGGCCGGCAGATACATATCGGGCTCGGTCACCATCAGATGCACGTCAAAGGGGCATATCTGCAGGCTGCCTATGGCTTTTATAAGAGGCATACCAAAGCTGAGATTGGGAACAAAATGGCCATCCATGATGTCGAGATGCAGCCAATCAGACCCAGCTGCTACAGCCTGGCGCAAATTATCCTCCAAATGCAGAAAATCAGCAGACAGCACAGATGCCGATACCAGCAAATCGTTCATACCCATAACCTCAAAACTCAGAAAAATACTTCAGAAGGCCAACAGACAGACTACACCGATGCCTACAGGCGATCGCGTTTGACCATATTGCCGTTTATGTATACCTCCACATCGGAGCCGGCACTGCCAGAGACCCACAGATAAAGATGGTCGCCGACGACCTGACGGGCATGGTAAACCTCTTCCTCGCCCGCGCCCGAAACCAGAACAACGCGCACCTCGTGATACCGGCTCCCCTTGGGAAGCACCAGATCGAGCTGGCGCTGCACCAGCATGCGATCGCTGGCGGCTCCGGCGGAGATCTCCAGCTCAACCTCACTTCCCAGCGCAACTTCAGCGCCGTAAGGAGGATTCTGCTTAATGACAAACCCCTGCTGCACAGCTGTACTCGGGCTCCAGGAGATACGCCCCAGACGCAGACCCACTTTAGCTATCAGAGCCTTAGCGGTGGCCACATTTTTCCCGCTCCAGTCGGGCACCACAACCCCAGCGACCGAAGCGCCTTTATTAACCTCGATATTAATGGGAGTGCCCCGGCGCACCTTAGAGCCGGCCTTAGGCTTCTGCGAAACCACCTGGATCGTTTTTACGCCCTCTTTTTCCACCTCTTTGACACTGCCCATGGTCAGCTTGTTTTCGGCCAGAATAATATCGACATCGCGCAGAGACTTTCCATTCAGATCGGGCACCGTCATAAGCTCCGGTCCCAGGCTAACCACAGCCAGAACCTCGCGCTCCTGGCGCACCGTTTTGCCAGGCGCTGGTTCCTGCGAGATAACGATCTCCTCGGGGAACTTATTGGAATATTTGCCCTCCTCTAAGCGCAGGCGCAGCCCCATACTGTTCAGCATGCGATTGGCTTCGTGCAAATCCTTGCCCTGAATCACGGGGACCTCGATCTCTTCGGGCACCGCAAAATAGGTGCGGTATACGGTAATACCAGCAACGACGCCAAACGCTATGGTAGCCGTACTCAGGAACAGCAGCACCATAAAGCGCAAAGCCTTCCACCAGAACCTTAGCACGCTGACGGCAGAGCCAGGGGAAGCCGGCACCGGCGCAGAAGCGCCACTGTCCTTTTTCTCTTCAGCCGCCTTCGGCTCAGCCGGGGCAGACGAAGTACTGCCGCGCATACCTCCTTCTGCAGCAGCCGACGAGCTGGAAAGGTCGTCGCGCGCTGCTGTTTTGGCGCTTTCTGTATGCTGATTACTCATTTTCGCATCTCACTCAATGTCAAGCAGGGCAGCGCCGACAAATCCGGCGTGCCCTTAAGAATAGGCCTCAGATAGGCAAGTCGCCAGGCAGATCCAGCGCAGGAGTCGGAGGGGCACTCTCGCCCGCATTCGGCAGGGCCGGAGCCGGCGGCGGGGGTGCGGGCATTTCGCTGACATGATGCTCCTCAGGCGGCGGACTGTAGTTTATGGGCTCACTGCTGGTATTTTCCGGTGCCGGTGCCTGAGCCGGTGCCGGCGCAGGCTCTGGCTCGCGCGCCGCAGTTACCGTAAGGTCCACAGCCGCACCATAATCGGTTTCAATGCCGCTGGAGGGATACTGCTGCACCACGATACCGGGAACATTATCCTCGTAAGAAGCTGTTACATTGCCGGGAACCAGTCCAGCCTCGCGCAGCTTCTCCACGGCCGCGTCGTAATTCATGCCATTTAACGAAGGAACTACGGCCATATTAAAGCTGGTCACAGAAGCCTTGCCATCCTCTACTATAGCCCCGGCCTCGGGACGCTGGCTGGTGACCTTGGCATTGCCGCTTCCGCCGCCCTCTATCGAAAGCTCTAGCCCTAATGCCTTGGCCTCGGCAAGAGCTGCGTTGACGGTTTTGCCAACTAAATTCGGCATAACTACTGAAGACGCGCTAGTTTTCGCCACATATACTGTGATCTTGTCGCCACGCGCAAGCTTGGTTCCCGGTTCAGGCTCCTGGCGCAGCACTATGCCAGAGGCGGCATTCTTGTCCTCGATTTCCTTAACCACAATCGTACCGCCCAGATCGGCAATAAGCTTCATAGCGCTGTTTAAGCTCATACCCTCAAGCTTAGGCACTTCTATCGCCGAGGAAGCATCGCTGACCTTGAGCGTTATAAAGGAACCGCGCGCCACCTTAGTCCCAGCCGCAGGATCCTGCCCAATGACGGTATTAGGAGATACAGAGATATCATCGCTGTGCACAATATTGGTCTGAATGCCTAAGCGCTCCAGCTCCTTTAGCGCCGTTTCCAGCGGCATGCCCACATAGTTGGGCAAGAACAGCGCATCCTTGCTGCGGCTCACCACAAGATAGACCATACTGCCCTTTGCCAGCTCAACCCCGCCTTTGGGGTTTTGATCGATAACAACACCCTCGGGCATCCCTTTAGCTGCGCGCTGCTCCTGGATATTGGTTTTAAAACCCAGCTGCTCGAGTATAGTGATAGCCGTCTCTACCGGCTCACCTTCGA
>JAFSXO010000241.1 GCA_017444045.1 bacterium
GCTGCGGCCCGGGGTCACATTGGGGAACATCACGATATTGTTGTGGCGCAGATAGCGGAGCGCCAGCAGGGCATCGAGCTTGTTGTAGGTAACCAGCTTGACCCCTAAGTGATCGTGGATCTTTTCGGCCACGTTCTTAGCCTTCTGCAGCAGCTTCAGAATAACGCTGTCGCGCTCCTTTTCTTCCTTAAAAAACACATGGTACAGCGGCACCGCAAACTCGCCGGTGCCCAGCATAGGGGCTCCCTTGTCGTCGTAATTGATATTGCGCTTGAAATTGTCCAGAACCTGGCGCTTTATCTCCGGGAAAAACTCGACACGCAGCTCGTGATTAATGTGGTGAATTGTATGCATCACCCTAAGGATGGCACACGCCCAAAGCTGCCGCTCGCGGTCGCGCTCGCGATCCGCCGAGGCTATGACCAGCAGATCGCGTATATCGATGATGCGCTCAAATTCAAGGGGCACTGAAATCGGCTGGGGGAAATGGGCCGTTCCGTTACAGAAATACTTTTTTATAAAACCCAGAGCCTCGGCAAAAATATCGTGCACTACATTCATCTCGGCGCTGTTGTCGCAGTCGTAACCGTAATAGCGCAGAAAATCCTGAGCCTCAGTGCGGTTGGCGATGGCCAGAGCCGGAATATCGATGGGGGAATCTCCCTTAAGCATAAAGCTCAGAATATCCCACGAGAACTTGGGCAGGTTCCGATGCTGATTAGCAGACTGCATATATTATATACCGGCCTTTCAGGCTTATTCCGTAAGCGTCATAATTACGTACTGCGGCGCTTAGCAACTTGTCAATGGTTATCAGTTTAGCTTGGCGCTGGGCTTATTCCCGCGGATGCGCTTTGTCATAGACCTCGCGCTGGCGCTGCTGGGAGGTGTTGAGGTAAATCTGCGTCGTGGACAAACTTTCGTGGCCCAGCAGGTTCTTGATGATCTGCAAATCCGCGCCGCCGTCAAGCAAGTGGGTAGCAAAGGTGTGGCGCAGAGTGTGGGGGGAAGCGTGATGGATAATGCCGGCCTCTGCGATAACCTTGTCCAGCATTATCTCCACGCCGCGCCTAGAAAAGCGCTGGGCAAAGCGGTTGAGGAAGATCGCCTGATTCTTGGTCTTCGGGCGGCATTTCAGATAGCGCTCCAGAGCCTCTCTGGCGGAATCGTTGAGGAATACATAGCGCTGCTTGTTGCCCTTGCCAGTCACCAGTATGCGCTTATTGTCCTGATCGTAATCGGCCAGATTGCTCTTGACCAATTCGTCCAGGCGCATTCCCGTGGCGTAGAACAGCTCTATGATCGCCAAATCGCGCACATAATGCCAATTCAGCGGGTCAGAAGCGATGCGGCGCTGGGCCGCCTCGAATATCTGATCCATCTCCGACAGATTGAGCACGCTGGGCAGCATGCGCCCGTTTTTCACGGACGGCACATTGTCCATCGGCGATGCCGGAATATGCCCCTGATCCTTTATAAAACGAAATACGAGCGCAGACAGGCAATTTTGCGGTTGAGTCCCTTGGGCGTATAATCGCGGTTTCTCTGCAGATAGTCCAGAAATTCACTGACAGTTCTGTCATCGAAATCCGCCAGCACCATGCCGCTGCTGAACTCTTTCTGATAGAACTCTATAAAAATACGCAGATCGTCGCTGTACTCGGCAAGCGTGCGCTGCGCCCGGCCGCGCCTGGCCATAAACCGTAAGAAATCGTCTACATACCAATTGCGGGCCTTTTCCTGTTTAAGCAGGCTCTCGCGCTCCAGACCTTCTATAGCCTCGTTGCTCATAACTGATTATGCACATCCGTTTATCAATATAATTAACTTAAGGATTCTTGACACTGGTTATGCTTATTCATGTTTGCTAGCACTGCGCTGTGCGTTAGCGCACAAGCTAGCCAACAAAAGAATGCAGGCAAATACATAAACCTAAGTTACCGACACTGAACTAGTCATTAGTTTGTTTATACGTTTTTATTATTAATGTCCATCCATTTACGCATGATCGCCAAATAACTGTTTGGCGATAATAGGGGGGGGGAATCGGAAACAGATTAAGCTCTCAGCCACAAAAAAAAAACTACATAAGCTCAGAATCGTTTCCGCAAGCATTCAGAATCACTTAGGCCTTAGACTTGGCCTGAATTATGCGCAGCGGATACTCGAGGACGAGCTCGCCATCCAAAAATATCTGAACCTTATACGTGCCGGGAGCCTGAAATACCAAGTCCTGAAGTCTGTTGGCGATCATAAACGGCTTCTCCAGAGAATCCAGCTCAATCAGCTGCTCGCCGGTATTCAGTAAGGCTGTGCCATCCGGATTGAGAATCTTAAGCGTCTGGCTGTAACGCCCGCGGCCTGAGCACCAGCCGTTGGCTATATAAAAATAGCTCAGCTTGTAAGGGAATTCGGCTCCTATGGGAAGCTCATAAAAGACCTTCTGGAAGCTCTGCGGCCCGGGTCCCTCTGCGTCAATATCCAAGCAGGGCACAGAAAACTGCAATGAGGGTTTCATAATGTTCTCCTATGGCATTTGGTGCAGTATCATTTATAAAAATCGCCCACCAATCAATATTTGGCGATCATAACCTTTATTTATTCAGCGACACCTGCAAATAACCTGCCTACACACGCTGTCAGCGCTAAGTTTAAGAACGTTTTGCTCTGCACAAGCTTCTGCGCTGGCACTGCCTTGCTACACTCAGATACACCCTGCGCGGAACTGGCTGTGCTGCCGCCAACTGGAAAGTTACAGAGCTGGCCGACGCTAAACCTAACGACACCGGGCTTATTCTGAAGGCAGACAGCCCTGCAGTTTCTCCAGCAAAAGGCTTTCGCTTATATCCGTAACCACAACAATTTTATGCCGCGATTTGTCTCCCGATTTTATGGAAACCTGCTTTTTGCGCACGCCCAGGCACTCGGCCAGAAATGCCACCAGCGCTTCGTTGGCCTTGCCTTCTACGGGAGGCGCGCAGAGGCGCACTACCAAAGCCCCTTCGCGGACATCGGCTATAGCGTTGCGCGATGCCCGGGGCACGGCCTTTACGGGGAAGCTTACAGAATTGCCGCTGTTTTTAAGTTCAAGTTCCATGCTTATTTATCCACGCTCACGCTGCACTGGCTTCCGCGCCGACAAGGCCCACGGCTATTATTGTGGCTATTCCTGCGGCTGCGCGACATCCAAGCGCTGAATCTGATGCAAATCATAGCCCACCAAGGCTTCGAGAAGCTGGCAGGCCTGAGCTGCGGCCTCCTGCCCGGCGTCTTTTTTGCGATGGCCGCGCCCAAAGCCCAGAACAGTATCGTCGCCAACGTGCACGGAGACCTCATAAACGCGATCGTGCGGCGGCCCGCTTTCGCCAACCGTAACATATACTGGCAAGCTGTGCAGAAAACGCTGCGTAAGCTCCTGCAGACGGCTTTTATAATCGCAGTTAGCC
>JAFSXO010000242.1 GCA_017444045.1 bacterium
ATATGACACAGGAAGAATATAACGAGACTGTTAAACCAAGCAATCAGTATGTCCCAGATATCCCTGATGATATGACGCAGGAAAAATACAATGAGATCGTCCGTGATAGATGGGATGGAGAATACGGCGCTTCGGAAACTATTGGCTACGTGACCGACGAAGAGATTATTCATTGGCTGCTTGATGCGGGCTTGGTCAGCGACGAAGGCATACAAATGCTGATTGACACAGGCATAATAGACGAATGGCCCGTTCCTCAGCAATAATCTCATTTCTGGCAGTTTGGCAGCCAGGTGCATAATATATTATTTTTTTGTATCAGCAGCGCCGGTAGCCTCTCCAGCGGGAGCGGTTTTCATCAGCTCTCCGGCGGTGGGCAGCCCTTCCTGGCTCGTGCCGCCCGGGGCCTTCTTGGTGAATCCGGCATCGCCATGCGGCAGATAACGCGGACGGTAAGTCCGGCTGTTGCGGTCGGCGAACTGCACTATTTCCATATTATCCTGGCGCAGGCGCACCGCCACCGACCAGATCAGGCGCTCATCGGCCAGGCATGACTGCCCATTGGCCACATTAATATAGACCTCACCGGCGATCATACCCGTACCAGCGATTTCGGTATCCTTGGGAAGTTCGCCGAGATCAGCGGGAGCAACTGTGCCCTTATAGGTAACGTGCGCAATATTCAGGCCCTTGCTGGATCTGACATCATCAAGGAAATACTGCACCTCGTGGCATAAGCTGATCTTCTTGCCGTCCAGCACCTCCAGCACATAAGGCACGTTCCAGCGCCCGCTCCAGCTGTCTCCCTTGCGCACCCGCTTGCTGGGCATTTCCGGCCACCAGGCCCCCATAATCTGAGTCATACACAAGTCGGTTACAGCGCGGGAAAGCTTGCCTTCAGTGCGCTTCAGCTCCACGGGCAAGCCGCTGGGGAACAGCCGCAGGCGGTACACATTGTGGATCATATCGCCGGCCCCGCTGGTGCCTATCTGCTCGGACTCGACACTGCTGACGCTATAAGAAACGACATCCTCGCTGCCTACGCTCTGAATGCTTTCCTGCAGACCAAGGCGGACATCGTAATTTTCGGTATTAACATTGGAGCTGGGCAGCACACTGCCGTCTTCGCTTATGGGGCGGATCTCCGTACCGCTTAAAAGCTGGGCCACAGTTACTACGTTCTCGGCCTTGCCGGCCTGCAGGCTGTGCGCCAAACGGATGCCAAACAGCTCCTGGCGCGTTTCCGGCATAAAAATAACAAAACCTACAATAAGAACGCACACGATAGCCACGCCAAAAAAGATGCGCTTTGCCATGACAACCCTAACCTCAAGCCCCAAAATAAGCGCCTGCCGCAAAAACAATCTCGCTCAGGCGCAAAACAAAATGAAAGTTTCCCTACAGAGCTGGTTTTTCCTATGCCTTGCCCTGCCCTGACGCTGGCGCGGCCTCTCCGCCTGCAATTCTTCAGTGTCATTTAGTTAGTGTTCGCGAACATATTGCGCTGCACTAGCTTCCGCGCCGGCCCTGCTACGCTACGCTCAGATGTGCCTTTCGCGGAACTAGTTACGCGCTTTGTTCTGCTCACAACAGCCGTGAATTGCCGACATAGGCTTAACTAAATGACACTATGCATATCTGAGCTGCCCCAGCGTCAGCGGATTAAGCATCCCGCACTGCTCAGCTACAGCCATAGCCCTAGCCTTATTTAACAGGGGAGGGCTGGAGGCTATAGAATTAATATATGTTTGTTCTAATTACACAAACGGTCATTCCCGGCAAAGTATCTATGCCGTATAGTTAAATGCGCGGAGGCTTTATGGCTAAAATACTCTTATACATGGCACCTACCCGAGGCAGTCTCTACCCAATGGTGCCGGTGCTCCAGAAGCTAATGGAAAACGGCCATCAGACATTCGCCGTAGTTCCCGAATGCGAAGTGGGCATGACCAATCTGCAGGGCATCAGCTCACGCCCAATCAGCGAGGCCATCGAGTGTGCCGACTATAACGATTTTGAAGAGCCCAGCCACGCCGAAGCTCTGCAGAGAGCGCTTCTGTGCCGCGTACAGCGCGGACGTTTAGAAGCCGAAGATTTAGCCTTCTGGGCCTCCAGCATACAGCCTGACCTGCTTATCGTCGATGCGCACAGCTTTGGCGCCGCCGCCTGGGCCGAAGGCTCTGGGCTGCCCTGGGCATCGTGGGCCACGCGCCTGCTGCCCTTCCCCGCCAACAATATTCCGCCCTTCTCATTAGGCCTGCCTCTTAAGCAGGGAGCGTTCAGCGCTCTCAAAAATCTGGGCAAAAAAGGCTCCATCCAGCGCGTTTACGATGTTGCCCTGCAGCCCCTAAACGATCTGCGCGCCTCTCAGGGCGCCATGCCGCTAAACAACGTTATGGAATGGCCCTCGCAGCTGAAGAATCTGCTCTATTTCACCGCCGAGCCCTTTGAATACAAACGCGACTGGCCCGAAAGCGTGCGCCTGGTAGGACCCAGCACCTGGGAATGCTTTCCGGAGCGCATAGAGCTGACAAACGACAGCCGCCCCGTCATATTGGTCAGCTGCAGCTGCGACTTCCAAAACGAAGTCACCATGGTACAGACTGTCCTGGACACCATCGATCCCGCAGAATATCAGCTGGCCATAACTACCGCAGCTGTCGATCCGCAGCTTTTTGAGGGACATCACGATGTTCAGATCGCGCGCTTCAGCGCCCATCTTCCCATTCTGCAGCGCGCGTCATGCCTAATATGCTCAGGAAGCCTAGGCGTTACCCAAAAGGCGCTCTGCTGCGGAGTGCCAGTTCTGGCCATCCCGCACGGCCGAGACCAGGTTGAGATTGGCCAGCGTCTGCGCCACCTAAAAGCCGGCAATTCTCTGCACATCAGCCAGCTCACCGCCTCATCCCTGCGGGAGAACCTGGAAAGCACCATTGCCTGCCGTCCTTACGCAGAAGAGCTTCAGCAAGAGTTCAGCCACTATGACAGTGCCAGCACCGCCGCCAGCATTATAGATCACCTAATTAATGGTTAATCAAGGAGTACCGCCTGTATGAAAAAATTTCTGTGTCTTATTTTGGCCTGCACCTCCCTCCTCCTGGCTGGCAGTGCCCTGCCCGCAAACGCCGACACCTCGAACTCAAACGTAGCACTGGCCTCTCGGGATTCGGTTCAGTATCTGCCGCCCATAGACCTGGTAAGCTCCAACAAGGGCAAGGTCGACGGCAAAAAAATGCATTACCAGGTTCTCATTATTGACGTATGGGCTTCGTGGTGCGGCCCCTGCCGCAATCAGATCCCCATCCTGCACGAGCTGAAGAAAAAATACGGCAACAAGCTGGAGATAATCGGCATATCAGTCGACAGCAGCGAAGCCGACCACAAAAAGGCCATCAAACAGCTCAATATCAGCTACCCATCCTGCCTGTCGGCCAACAAAACCAACGCGGCCTTTTTAGAAGCCATGCAAAAAGCTACGGGACAGACCATCAGAGGCATCCCCCATTTGGTAATTGTAGACGGAATGGGGCACATCGTTTACGCCCGCTCGGGTATGCATCCCAAAGGTGCCCTCGAGGATATCATTAAACCTATCATCGACAAGAAAGGCTAAAGACAGACATGGCGTACCTACCAGATAGCGACAGCGAAGATGTGCTGGGCACTATTTTAGTAGTTGACGATGAAGCTGCTATTCGGAACCTCCTATTAAACTGGCTGGAACCGTCGGGCTTCAAGGTTGAGGTGGCCTCCAATGGCGTCGAGGCTCTGGAGAAAGCCACCGCGATACACCCCGATGCCGTGATTATGGACGCATCCATGCCAGTCATGGGCGGTTTTGAGACCCTAGCCGAATTCAAGCGCCGCCCTAATCTGCTCAACATACCGATTATGATGCTGACGGTGCACAGCGAAGTACGCGATATCATCAGCGCTCTCGACTTGGGCGCGGCGGACTACATGCAAAAGCCCTTCAATCCCCAGGTGCTTATGGCTCGCCTGCGCGCCATAATACGCCTGCGCGACTCCATGCACAAGCTGGCCATGTCTGCCCTGGAAAGCCCGGCTCTGCTTTCGGTCAACCGCCAGGGAGTTATCCTGACGGCCAATCCCAAAGCCTGCGATCTGGCGCAAAACAATGCGCTAATGGGCCTCCACATAAGCACGGTCTTCTCCTGGCTGCAGGCCTCGCCTTGGATAACGGGAGAAATGTGCAATTTAGACTATCCCTCTGTCCGCATCAATCCGGCCAGCACTTCGGCAGGCCACTGCCGCGTAAGCGGATTCCCCGCTGGATACGACAGCTATGCGCTCTGCATAGCCGTCAGCTAATAAAAAACACATGCCTCAGGCAGCGAGGCATGTGTTTTTATTAGCAGATAGGCTCTTTAAGCCTTAAAACGGATCTTCATTTCGAAAACGCAGCGCTCGCTTTCTTTAATCCTAATGTAAGCGGCGCTGTCTTTTTCTGCGCGGAGAATGCTCAGAGTCTGCCCTTCCCTGCTCTCGGCGATATAATGAAGCTCAATCTCTTCCGCTTCATGCGCTAACAGAAATTCCTCGGAGAATACATCAAGAGCAAATCTGACGTACTCGATGTTGTTAAGATGGTGCGACACATCGAGATGGCCTGATCTTACAAGCTGAGTATATACTTCCGTATAATCCTCATCGGAAAGGCCAAATTTCTCGTATTCCAAATCGACGGCCTTTTCCGGGAAGCCTTCATTAGGATAAGGGACATCGGCCAGCGGAACGGGGCGGTGCTTTTCCAAATCTAAAACACAGAACTCCTGGAAAGCGTGCGCCAGCAGATGGCCCTGCATATCCGTAAAAACCGTATTGAAATAAGCCCGCGTCCGGGAATTATGCACGGGAAAGGAAGTGGTTTCTATTACTTCTCCCCAGCGCGGGAGCCTAAAAAACTCAACCTTTGACTTGGTTAAAACCCAATAGTAGCCCAGCTTATTATAAGTAAAGCCGTCGCATTTCATCTGACCGAAGCACTCGGTGAGCGTGTCCTGCATCATAAGAGCTGCTTGGGCTACCCCCAGTCTGGCGCCTGAGTCGAGAGCTGAAAAATCTACGCTTCTTTTACGCGAATATATCAATTCATTTTTAACAGACATACAGAAAACTCCCAGAGTCCAGTATCCTAGCTATAAGCCCTTCCTGCCAGGCTTAACCCCTAGAGGGAACGGCATCCAGCAAATCCTATGATCTAACAGACATACAGACAAACTAGCATACAAGCTGGCACACAGCACGCACTACAGCTAGTTTTCTAAGCTAAAAGCATGAGCCTTTCAATTACGGTATCTACTACATACTCTTGCTTAATAACTCCTAGCCTGACGAAATGCGCCTGCTTTCCATGCTCGGCCAGAGCCTCAGCATCCCGCCACTTCTCAAGCAGAAACAGTTCATCTCCGCCGTCGGCTGGAACATAATAGCTATACTTAATATTGCCAGCTTCGGCCCGGCTGGCGGCATCTATGCATTCTGCCCTTATCCTGGCAAGAAAGGCATCTCTCATTCCAGGCCGGCATTTATAGACTACATTGAGAACGATCATATATGAATAATCAGAACCAATGCCACAAATCTTAACTAAATGGCATTGGCGAAAGACTAATTGTTGGGCACCACGCGGAACTCATAAGTCATCATAAAACGGTTGATTAAGTTCTGATCCGAACTGCTGTTTATAGCTTCCATGGCTTTCTGCACATTAATAGTGCGGGCAGCATCATCGGCGCGGAACACGCCTATTTTAATAGTGCACCAGCTTTGCGTGGGCAGACCAGACGCGTCAAGCGCGGGAATGGTTACCGAAAAATCCTTAATATTTTCGCCTAAGCAGATACAGCTCTTGCAGCCTCTTGTTCTCAGCTTGTTGGCATCGGTCAGCTCGCCGCGGAAATCGAGATTGTTGGGCGTGCTGCCGATAAAATTATCGATATAGACACCGGAGCCGCTGGTGGGCAGATCGGGGATCAGAGTGGCTTCGACAAAGTTGTTGCTGGTATCGCCGGGATAGACGATCTCCTTGCGCAGCAGAAGCTTGTGCGGACAGGTTGCCGGAGGGCAAATCTTATAGCCAAAACGCTTTTCGTGCCATTCGGGAGAGATGGGAATCACGTAATAAAGGATATTGCGCTTCCAAACCGGCGCCCCCGCGACGCTGCGGGTAAACACCTGCTTATTCGTATCGCCGACATCGTCGTACCCCATAGCGCTGAGGAACCACATGGCGAATTTGCCGTCACCGAGATTCTTTGTCTTCATGAGCGATTCGCCCGCGCCTGCGCGCCGCAAATCGTCCAGCATATAATTTTCGACATTGCGCAGCATGAGCTGGGCTGCGCTCCGGGCCTGCACCTCGCGCCACGAATCCGTACCAGTTTTGACTATCGCAAACAGCACTCCCAGAACCACCGTATATAAGGCGGTGGTCAGGATCATTTCCGGCAAGGACATACCAAATACTCTATGCTTAAACGAGAACATTGTACACCCCTAAAACTTTGATTGCTCGTTTACCAAACGGGTTAGGCCCACGCTTACCACGCCGTATCCTTGCCTGAAGCTGGCAGCCTGCGAATTGGCATCCGCGTTCTCATTATTCCACCACCACACCTGCACATCGACTTTTTTCATTTTATTGTTTGCGTCGTTGAAGCCAGATACGTCGTTGACAAACATTTTATAAGTAAATTTTGTGCTGCTAAGCGTAGTCGTTCCCTGAACACAGGGAGTGGTAGAGCCATATACATGAGAAAAGAAGCTGGAGCTTTTGTCTGGATCGGAAAGAATACCATAAAGCTCCTGACTGATAACGGACTCGGCCACCAGAGTACCCGCGGTAAGATCGACTGCCTTGCGATTAGCTCTTAGCCCGGTAGTAAAGATACCGATAAGGTACAGCATAACTGTAGCGATAATGCTAATTGCCAGCAGAAGCTCCATCAAAGTAAACCCAGTCGATTTTTTAAGCCTGCCGTTTTTGCCTATACTGCTTTTAGCCATACCATTTACCGTTCCCAGTACAGAATACTTAAATTATAAGTTTCTAGATCATCAACTCAATACCTGCCCAGCACGAACACACAGCAGGTTTGCACCCTTAAACAATATAATAATGCCTCTGCCAATGTAGTTTAGTTAAG
>JAFSXO010000243.1 GCA_017444045.1 bacterium
ATCTGCCTATTTTTTCCGCCAGCTTTGGCTTCATATGTCGCTGTCGCGACTTTTTTTCTATGCCGCAATTCACAATGTCATGCTGTTGGGGCAATGTCGTTCAGTTAGTGTTTCGCGAACATATTCGCGCTATACCAGCTTCCGCGCCGGCACTGCTTCGCTTCGCTCAGATGTGCCTTGCGCGAAACTGGTTACGCGCTATAACCTGCAAAACAGCATGAATTGTAACTGCATGGGCTTAACTAATGATATTGTAAATGATGATGGGGGGGGAGAAGTCGCGCCAACGACAGAGGGAGTGGCCAAAGCTGTTGAGATAATTGAGGTCTAACGCCTGTCATGTGCTAGCTTGTACGCAAACATACAACGTAGCGCAAACGCACATGAATAAGCATAACCAATGTCACAATCCCTTAAGTTAATAACATTGGGTATAGCTGATAGAAATAGATTTTTTAACGTCGGATACGCAGGAAACAAACGCTTGAAGCGAATCTTATAATGTTTTTATTATATTAAACAGTATTACAATGGTTGTTGTAGGAGGACATCTGCATGAATTTGGGACGTATTACCGCCAGTACACTTACATTTATGGCTCTGGCGGCACCTGCTTGGGCAGCTCCTTTGTTCTCCGATGTCCCCAACGATCATTGGGCGTCCGATGCTGTGCGAGAATTGGCGGGGCGCGGCATTCTTCAGGGGTATAACGACGGCACCTTCCAAGGTAACAGATGCCTAACCCGCTGGGAAATGGCCAACATTGTTGCCCGTCTGCTGGCGCGCCTTGAGGAATCTCAGACAGCTTTTGCAACTAAGGCCGATCTCGATGCGATAAACCGTTTGGCTGAGCAGCTGCGTCCCGAGCTGAACGCTTTGGGAGTGCGCCTTGATAATCTGGAAAAATCCGTAAGCCATTTAGATGCGCGCGTTTCTGAGCTGGAGCGCATCACCTATTATGGCCGCGTCAGCGCTATAGGTGTCAGCAATATTGTTAAGGGCTCCATTATCGATAACGGCGGTACCGCTATAGACTGGACTACAGGGCGTATGCTCAGCGACGGAGACGGCATAAGCATGCTGGGCTTGCTGGGCGTTAATGTCGCTCTGACCGATGATTTTAACGCCGGGGCGGAGTTCGCCGCCTATTCCGAAATTGGCAAAAATTCTGTCAACGCTTATTGGGGGGTAGATGCTCCCTACTCCTGCAATATCTGGACTCAGCGCGGCAGTATAGCGCCTTGGGAGCAGTCGGCCAATCATTCGCCGTTTACCAGAATGGTACTCGACAATATTTGGGTAAACCATACGCCCTCGGGCACGCGCTTTGTCGCGGGGTCCTTCAGGCCGCGTCTGTTAAGCGATAATATCTTTAACGGCGCCCGCAATCCCAATATGCGCGGGGCGAGGTGGCTGCCGTTTTTCGGCTTCGATCTGACCGGCTCTATTGGCGGCTTAGATTCTGGTTTCCAGTATGAGCTTCTGTACTCTGAAAATCCTGGCAAATCGATTTACGACAGCCACAGCTATGGCGGTTCGCTGCGCTATGATTTTGCCGATAACAATGGCAGAGTAGGTCTGCACGTGGTCAATCACCGCAACGAGCGCATTAGCGATGGTGTCCTTTGCAATGCCGGTTTGATTCCTCTGCCCACCGTACCCGTGCTGGGCGGTGTGCCTGTAGTCCAGCCCAATACCTGGCTGGGAACGCGTCAGGGCACAAATGTAGCGGTTCCTAACGCGGCGGTTGGCCCTCAGCAGCAGCTGAGCTATGGCATCGACGTTTCTTATACCATACTTCCCGATTACGGTTTATCCATTGACGCTGCGTATGCGGGCACCAGCTACGATCCCGATACCTCCAAGCTCCTGTACAATGAAACCGCTACCGGCAATATGTATAAGGTTGGCCTGGGCTTTGCGCCCATCTCTGGACTTCAGCTAGACCTGGCGTATCAGAGTGTCGATCCCACCTATGATCCGTTCATATCTCAGTATGCCTGCGATACGGAAATTCCCGTGTATCTTCCCTACGGCAGCTTCTTCTCTGGGTATTACCAGATGCACGATTACATCAATCTGCCCAACAACCGCCAGGGCTTTAAGTTCAACGGCAGCTACAGCTTTAACGAGAGCAACACTCATGTTAACGCTTCCTACACCAACCTGAGGCAGATTAAGGCTACGACGCCTGAGCAGTGCCAGAAGGTCGGAAACATAGAGCCGCTTTTCGGTATGCTTTACGGCGGCGGCGAGGAAAAGGGTTATGTGCAGGGCTATGGCGCTGGGATAGGGCACACCTTCGGCAATGGCCTGTCCTTGGATGCCAACTATTTCCATTACGATATTGAGCGTTCGGCCGCTCTCGCCGAAAATGACATGAGCCTGCGGGAAAATCTGTACCGCCTGGATCTGTCTTATCCGATTACCGACGCCCTGAACCTGCGGGCCAGCTATGTCGATCTGTCGTACAAGGGACATGCCGGATTGATTAATACCGATATCGCCCAGCATACGCCTGGTGTGGGGCTAGATTATCAGATTAACAGCAGCACGGCGGTGGCATTTGATTATCGCTATATCGACTGCAAGCAAAAAGCTTACGCTGGCAGCGACTACACGGCCAACCAGATTATGGTGGAGATGAAGCTCGATTTCTAGGTCTAGTAGAGTAGGTAGTCTAAGCTTTATTATTTAGCGTTCTTTTGCTAATCATTAAGTATAGTGCGTGTGGAAGGATTTCTGTTGCACGCACTAAATTTTTATTGCTTAAATAATTAATCAGCATAGCGCAAGCTGTTGCCGCAGAAGGAATATTATGTTCTATCTCAGTCCTAGAGCTATTGTGGCTGCCTCAGTTTTAGTCTTATTAGGCTCCTGTCCCGCTAACGTAGAAGCTCAAACTTCAGGAGCTTCTTCAGCGCCGGCTGCCGTGCGCAGCAATCCCTGGGACAAATACAGCCCTTCAGCGTCTCAGCCTGAAGTCCAGGCTACTCCGGCGCCTTTGCCTTCTGCCGTCCCCGCTTCTGCGGCACCTAGCTCTGCCGCTCCCGCTTCCGCTATACCAGCGTCTGCAGGGGCTAATGCTAACCCATGGGATAAGTACGACACCTCAGATAAGAAAAAGAGCGAGCCGAAGGCCACCGCACCCGCCGCGAGCGGGAGCAATCCGTGGGATAAGTATGCAACCGACAGGGTGCCTATGGTTCCGTTCGCGCCCAATACTCCCGCTCAGTCCGAGGCGGTAACTGGGGCAAATCCCTGGGATAAGTACGTGCCCGCCAGCATGCCCAAAGCTGCTGCAGGCTCTAAGGACGCCAAGGAAAAGGTGCAGTATACCGAACTGGCTCCCACCCTGCCCGAGCGCAAGGTGCCCGAAGGCCCTAATAAAGTCCTGTGCGCTCTTACCAGCGGAAAGTCTTACTACTACGCTATCGAATATAACGGCCAGCTTATAGGCTACAGCGATTTCCAGATCGGCAACGAGATCGTTTTGGACGGTAGGGCGTCGCTGGTGATGACCTCGTCCTCGCGGGTTAAGGTGGGCAGCAATGCTATATCGGATCTGCAGTATTATAGCAAGCTGCATGTGAGCAAGCGCGATCTTACGCCTACATCGCTTCAGTGCAGCCAAAAAGCCGCCCAGAATGATTACAGCATAACCTGCGTTTATTCGCCTAGCGTGGTGGCGCAGAATAATTCCTTCTTAAAGCGCGTAAATAGCTGTGCGCATCAGCTTAGAAAGCCCACCGCGAATCTGCTTTTTAACAATTTATGGGGCCAGCTAGACACCTTTGCTGAGCATTATTGGCTGCTGGTGCTTTCCGCGGTGAAGGGCGGCCAGCTCGATGTTTACGATCCCATCCTGCGCACCGATGGCAGGGTTACCGTTTTTGCTCCGGTTCAGGAGAAGTGGAGCTATAATGGCAAAGCCTACTCGACTATGGTGTATACCATAAGCGATCTGTACGGCTCGCCTCTGGCGCAGGTGCGCCTCGATGCCGCTAACAAAGAGCTTTTGGAGATAAAAGAGATCGGCACGGGTATCTCCTTCCGCCGCTCTAATGCTGGGGTGATCAAGGCTGTAGCCAAGGCCCCAGGGGTTAATCTGTGGCCTTCCAAGGTGCGCATCTCTAATATCTATTTCTCTGATCCCAACAAGCTTACTCATCTCGAGGCCGATGTGGAGATGGCCCTGCGCGGCGGCCAGCTGGCCCAGCACTCCATCACTGGATACGAACAGAAAACCTATGGCAAGCTCGAGGAAGGCAAGCTGACTGGGCGTATAGTTGTCGACGTTAAGCCCACGGCAATTAAGCAGAATTTGGCCTTCCCTCTGGAGGAGGATGTCCCGGAAGAGGTGCGCCCCTATCTGGAGTTTGACGCTTATGCAGAAAACGACAATCCATACATTTATAATAAGGCCAACGAAATTACCTGGAAGGCCGGCACTGTTTATCAGGCCGCCCGGCGTCTGACGGCTTTTATCGCCAATAATATTGAGAATGGCATGTCTCTGCCCTCGGCGGTGCAGACTCTGGAGCACGGGGTGGGCAATCCCGAGAGCAAGGCGCTGCTTCTGGTCGATATGGCGCGTTCCGTAGGTATTCCGGCGCGCAGCATTGGCGGCCTGGTCTATCAGCGCGGGGAGTTTGCCCCTCATTATTGGGCCGAGCTATGGATGGGCCCCGAAGCTCAGTGGATGGCCTTTGACCCCAGCACTAACGAGGCCGGTTCCGTTAATGCCAGCCACGTAGCGCTTTGGCACAGCGGTGACGTTCACGATCTGCAGATCGAGGTAACCAAGTTTGCCCCTCACCCCCCGCGGCAGGTACCCTTCTTTAATAAGAAAATGCAGTGGCCCGTCGGCGAAAAGCGCACTTACGCTATCGTCAGCGATGGCAAGCGTATCGGCACTGAAACCGCGCATCTCCAGGATCTGCAGTTGATCGACAACCGCGAATCGTATAGCTTCCGCGCTGTAACGGATATTTTTGACCGCGCCCAGGATATGCCTGGCCTGAGAGCTGGCGAGGCCGAACCGAAGGCTGCGGCCGAAGCCGAGTCAAAGCCTGAGGGTGAGGCAGAGGCAAAAGCTGCGGGTGATGCCGAAGCCAAGTCTGGCGAGGCTGCTGAGACCAAGACCGCTGACGCTGCCGAGGCCAAGTCCGAGGGTACCGCGGAGGCCAAATCTGCCGCATCCTCCGACAAGCCTGCCGAAGCGCCTGCCGATAAGGCAGCGGCGTCAGGAACAGCCGAGGGTAAGAGTGCAGAAAAAGCAGGGGCTTATTCGGCCGATCCGCTTCCCGAGGCCGTGCAGACTCTGACCGCAGTGAACAAGGCTGCCGCCGAGAATGCGCCGCAGGCCAGTACTGCAGGCGATAGCGATAAGGCCGACGGCAGCGACGAAGCCGAGGCTGTTCCTGCCGAGGCCGTTCCCGTGGAGCCGCCCAAGGTCATCGCGACGAGCACCTGCGACAATCTGTATAACTCGTGCGGGCTTCCGCAAAACAGCACGATTACGATCGGCAGCGGTGAGGAGAGTCAGCAGTTCAGGCTGCGCTTCACTAATAACCGCGTTTACGAGGAAAGCGAGGTCAAGGGACAGACCATTTCGCGGGAGATTCCGGTCTCTAACGGCCTTTATCTGGCGGATCAGCGCTTCCTCTCGCAGTGGGTGCTGGCTATAGAGCAGATACCGACCGATGAAGAGCAGGAGGGCCAGGAGGCCGGCAGTTACTCTATTCATATCTTTGTGCCAGAGCTTTTGTCCTCGCAGGAGCTTCTGCTAACCGAAGATGAAGAGCAGTTCGAAGTCACGCGCCCTGACGGAACCAAGGTTCAGACCACCTGCCTGCGCTCCGAGAAGGGCATGGAGTTCTACTTAGACGAGAACCACCACGTGGTTAAGCTGGCTGTGCCCAACCGCAAAATAGAGCTGTATCTGGAAAAAGCTGAATTTAGCTTAGAGTAATTTCGTTTATCTAAGACTGTGCGCTGTCGCTGTCTGTGCCATTTGCGTCGGAACGCTTCGCTTGTTTTTCAGTATTCCTGGACAGCGCCGAGTGGCACAGATACGGGATTATTTCATATAAGCCTAATAATACCAATGGCAGACACCCGTAATCAAGCATTAGCGGCAGCAAGGCCCACGCCCAGTACTTGCGCCCGAACCATAACAAGATGCAGACTGCAACCATTCCGCCGCCCAGAAATGGAGCCACAGACGGAGTGCGCTCTTTTTTGACTGTCCCGCGCCATAGATAATAATCGTTGCCTATGGTTATGAGCAGCCCCGGCACTCCCAGCCATATCGTCGCGAAAAGGCGCAAACTGATATAGCCATATTCGCCAAGTCCGGCGGTAATAACAAAGCATACCGTAAGGAGGATCAACCATCTATACTTGATCAGAGTGTTGTAAAGCTCGCGCACTAGCGCTCCTCCGCCTGCAGGGAATGCGCGAAATTAGTGCTTTCTGGGCGCTTTGGGCAGATGGCGAATGTGCGAGCTGGGCGCTCCTTTGCTTTGGGTGCGGACGGCACTGCGGTTTTCTGCTTTGCTGGCTATTCTTGGCTCGGCATTGGCGTCAGGCATGTCGTAGCTTTCCTGGCTGCGGGCATCCTGGCGATCCTGGCGGTCTGCGCTCTGGCGAGTCTGGGCTTCGCGGCCGGATGCGCTGCTGTCGCGCTGGGCGTTTGCGGGGCTGGCTGCCCATAAGCTTAAAGATATAGTTAGCAAGGCGATTGCCAAGCGGAAGTGTTTAATTATCATAAATGGTTGCCTCAGGCTTATGTTTTATGAATTATAACGCAAAATTGCGGAGTTTTGTAGCTAAGGATAAAACGAGTTTAACGGCTGTTGCCTAGGCAGATGCCTATAAAGCGCGGAATCGCTAAAGGTTATGCGTATCGCTATTAGAAATTCTGGCTATGAAGAATCAGCCAGCGCTTGAATTTACCGATATGTATGCCACTTCTCCGAATCTGTTTGGAGCCGACTGCACTCCCGGCCTGGTCGGGTGTTCCCTAGACGCCGACGGCAGCTGCTGTACCTGGTGGCGCGAAGGCGACGCAACCATAATGAAGCGCGAACAGTTCGAGGCCTTTGTCTGGCTCAATGACAGCAAGTGGGCCGAAGGCTTTGAGGGCGAGGTGCGCTTGCAGGAACTGCGCGGCTCGCAACCGTTTCGCTATCTGGCCTGGCTGCCTTCTTTTCCCGAGGCGGTGAAGTTTAGCCGTCATGTGGCCGCGGCCAGCGGTGTAAGCGCCAATTCTCCCGATTCGCCGCAGATATTCATCAGCGATGGCGAGAGCCAGTATCTCATGCAGCGCGGCTATACTTATTTCAAGGGCATGAAATGGGCCGATGTGCGCTATCTGTGGATTTGTCCCCTGACTGAGCGCGGCCCTTTTGTTGCGTCGCTGCGCGACTGCCTCGATGTTCCCTTGCAAGGTATATGTCTGCGTTTCTCCCACGGACCTTCCCACGGGCTTAGAGTTCGTTTGCGGCGCAGCGATTACAAGAGCGAGCGCGATCTTCTTAAAGCGATGCTGGAGCAGATCAGCAGTTATGATCCTGACGTAATAGCCGGACATCAGCTTTACGACAGCATTATGGCGTATCTGACCGCTCGGGCTAAAAAATGCCGTCTAAAATTAACGCTTGGCCGCTGCGACAGCGTGCCCAGCAGCAGGGCGGTGCGCCAGAAAATCGCCGAAAAGAATCTCGACTATCGCCGTTACGATTTGATGGGGAGGGAATTGATCGATACCTGGGTTCTGGCTCAGCTCTACGATGTGTCGGCTCGGCAGATGGAAAGCTATGATCTGCTCGAGGTAAGCAAGGTTCTCTTTGGAGAAAATGAAAATGGCTACCTCCGAGCCTCACACTGGTTTTTGGATGGCCGTGACACCGGCCGCCTTGATGATTCTGAACGGGAAATGCAGGTTGCCGAGGCTATGAACGATTATAGTGCTGCGGTTACCGAAACCCTTTCGCAGTCTTATTTCTTGCAGGCGCAGATCTTTCCGTACACCTACCAGAATGCCGTAACTCGCGGCAATGCCACGCGCATTAATAGTCTATTTTTGCGCGCCTATCTAAGGGCGGG
>JAFSXO010000244.1 GCA_017444045.1 bacterium
ATAATCTTGTCGATGGGCAGAATGGTCGCTAGGAAAAAGTAGGCAAAAATCAGGGTCAGCCAGAAGCTGCGCTCGTATCCGAACAGCTCGCATAACAGGTCGGCCGGTCCGGTGACAAAGACCATTCCGGTGAGTATCAGCACCAGCAGACAGAATATCACCATGTTGATTTTTGCGGTCTGGCCTAAGTATATGCCGCAGATATTGGGGATCGATTTGCCTTGGTTGCGGATTGACAGCATTCCGCTTAGGTAATCGTGTACGGCTCCGGCAAAAATGCAGCCGAATACGATCCAGAACAGCGCTGCCGGTCCGTATAGAGCTCCCAGTAAGGGGCCGAAAATAGGCCCCATACCGGCTATGTTGAGAAGCTGGATCAAAAAGATTTTCCAGTTGGGCATTTCGATGTAGTCGCGTCCGTCTGCCAATTCTTGGACGGGCGTCGGCCTGGTCTCATCTGCGCCGAATACTCTGCTTACAAAGGCTCCGTAGAAAATGTAGCCCAGGATGAGCATGGCAGCAGCTATACAGAAAACAAGCCAAATAGGCATAGAACTTTGCGTAACCTCTCTGTAGCTCAATGCCAGTAACTTAAGAGGCCTGGCATTGGGTATTGTTATTCATGTGCGTTAGCGCTACGCTGTTGGTCAGCGTACAAGTTAGCGTACAAGTTAGCGTACATTATGCGTAACACCGCAATTCCCCAACAACTTTGGCCACCCCCTCTGTCGCTAGCGCGACTTCTCCCCCTGCCATCCGTTAGGGGGAGTTAGAATGGTAGGCTAGCTGACGCTAAGTTACCGACATTGCTCTGTAGCTGGCGCTACTATTTTTCTATTATTCAAGAGGCTGATTAGGAAGGGAATAATAATGCGCCAATGTTAATGTGTTGTTGGTGAGTAAATTTGAGCGCCAAACTATTGTCTGGCGCTCAAATTTATCGATTTGTTTATTTTATTGGGCCATATAGGTGTTCCAGTTGCAGATGAGCTCTACCAGCGTGCGCACTCCTACGCCGGAGGCGCCAGGAGCGCAGTATTTCCACTTCTTATCGTGCCAGGCGGTGCCGGCGATATCTAAGTGTACCCAGGGTGTGCGCTCGGGCACGAATTCCTTGAGGAACAGACCGGCAGTCGTGGCTGCCGCTAAAGGTCCGGCGCTGTTGGTAATATCGGCGAACGGAGTGTCGAGCATCTCTCTGTATTCCAGGGGCAGGGGGAGTTTCCAGTAAGATTCACCAGTATTGCCGCCGGCCTTGGTGACCGCGTCGACTAAGCGCTTGTTGATGCCCATAATGCCAGTGAAGCTCTCTCCCAACGCTCTTACACAGCCGCCGGTTAGGGTGGCTATGTCGATTATGTGGGTGGCTCCCAGCTCTCCGGCTCTGATTAGACCGTCAGCCAGAACCAAGCGGCCTTCGGCATCGGTGTTCTCTACATGAACGGTAGTGCCGTTCTTGTAACGGATAATGTCGCCGGGACGCTGGGCACCTTCGCCGGGCATGTTTTCGGCGCACATAGCGATGGCCGTAACCTTGATGGACGGCTTCAGTATGGCTATGGCGTGCATGGCAGCGATGATGGCAGAGGCTCCGGCCTTGTCGCTCTTCATCTCGTGCATATTTGCTGGGGGTTTTAGGCTGATGCCGCCGGAGTCAAAGCAGAGGCCTTTGCCCACCAAAGCTAAATGGACATTGCTTTCTTCTTCAGGATTATAGGTTAAGATGATCATGCGAGGCGGGTCGCAGGCGCCGCCGCCGACCTTTATGTGCCCTATGTAACCTTGTTCTGCCAGCTGATCCTCATCCAAAATGCTGCACTCTAAGCCATTTTCTGTTGCCATCTTTTCGGCATATTCGGCCATGCCTTCTGGGTCGATGACGTCAGCTGGCTCTGTGGTGAGCAGGCGGCACTCGTTGACCGCGTTAGCAATTATGGTGGCGTGCTGTATAGCCAAGTCGGCGGCCTCGGTATCGCTGACTGCCAGGGTCAATGTGAGGTCGGCGAATTTGTTGGAGTCCTTTTTGTACTTATAGCAGTCCCATACTGAGATAAGGGCCGCTTCGGCGATGTGCTGTACCAGATCCTGTCCCTGCTCGCTGTTGACGAGGATGGTTACGCGCTGGCGGTGGGTGGAGGCCGCTAATTGGAGCGCCTGCGCAGTGCACATTTTTACGCTTTCCCACAGGTTCATACCTTTATGCGCGCCTGTAGAATAGGCTACGGCCATGCCGATGTTCTCTAGGTGGCGGGGGACAAACTGAAACTCGCCTTTAAGCTTTTTCTCGGCGTACTCTTGCTTAATAGAGCCAACATTAGCCTGAAAAGCCTCATCGTCGATAGCAAACAGCTCAGCGCTGGAATCGAAAATGAGCACCAGCAGGTCGGTTTGCAGCTCGCTTACTGGGGCGCTGATAGTATTAATTAACATAAAGCCTCCTGATATGTTTATCAATGTAATTAGCTTAATGTATTTTGCCCACGCGTTTGCGCGGTGCTAGCTTTGCGCTGACACTGCCCCGCAGCGCTCTGAAGGTCTGGGGCGCGCGGCTGGCTCCGTACTTTGTTCGCAGGCAATATTCTGGAAAGCCTAAAACAGCTTAAGTTTACTACGATTGCATCCGCTGGGTTTAGGCTTCCCCATATCATAGTGAACTTTTATGCCAAAAAAATATAATCCTGCATAAGCGCTTCATAACATTGCTAATGCCTGGAGCTTGTTTTTGCGAACGTGTCTGCGCTGTGCCAGCTTTTAATAGGAAGGGTACATGCTCTGTAGAATTGCTATATGCTTTAGCTTTCGCGTATAGTTCCGCGTATAATTCGGGAGCAGAGCGCGGAAGCTCTGGACAATTTGTTTACGGTTGAATATAAAAGTAATGGATGACGGTTCTTTAGCTCAGGATGCGGCAACCAATCCGATATATCAGTATCTGCTGGAGTTCGGCGGCGGAGGAATAGCCGGTATAGCGGTTGGGTATG
>JAFSXO010000245.1 GCA_017444045.1 bacterium
CTCAATGCTCCGGCTTATTTTGTCCCATACGCTCTGTTCGGCATTGGGATCGATCTCCTTAAAATTAGAGCTGAACATCAGAAAGACAACATAAATAGTTACAATGATTCCCTGCGAAAACAGGGTAAACATACCGCTGACCAGCACAGATGCCAGCTGGCCCGCTCCTTCGGCTATCCTGGGAGCTATCGTGTCCATGGCGACTTCGCGGCTGAAGCCATACTGCTGCGCCAAAGGATGAGAGAAAATCCGCTGCAGTAAGCTATTCAAATTCTGTCCGAAATGCGACGATTCGTGGGTAAGCTGCAGGAACGATGAAGATACAAACGTGGCCAGCCCTACCAATAAAATAAGCGAAACGACTATGGTAATTAAAATCGCCAATATCCTGGGAACCCGCAGACGGTTTATCATGGCGCGCACTACAGGATTAAGAACAAAGGTCAGAAAGACCGCCAGCACAAAGGGCAAAAGCACATTGCGCAAGAGGTAAGACACTCCTCCGAGCGCCAGCACGGCAAGTATAATTAAGCAAATATTGCGTACGCGATCGCTCCCCAAAAGACTGCCGTATTCTTCAGTGCGGCTCGGTCTTTGCTGGCCTGCACTCTTTTTCTGGCTTTCGCTCTTATCCGCCATCGGCGCCCTTTTGCTCATCGTTCCTCCTGGGAGCAAGCTCATTGTCTTAAAAATACCGCCGTCAGCCCAACAGCTAACCGAATGCATCCTTTAGTGGTCTGCTTGACATTTACTGCGGATTTGGGGGACTGTACTGAGGATTGAGACGGCGGATCTGCTCCATTATGGCATCAGACACGGCCACGTAATTGCGCATCATCTGCGCCTTGCTGTCGGGATTCCAGTCATATTTGCCTATAAGCTCATCTAAATCTATCGGCTTGCCGATATAGACTCTGACCGTACGGAATACCGCCGGTACCCTCATTCCCACGCCCAAAATCTCCGCGGTACCCGACATATACACGGGCATAACAATAGGACGGGCCTCGTATATGAGCTTGCCTACGCCGGGCTTGCCACGCCCCACACTGCCGTCGCGAGTGCGCGTACCCTCGGGGAAAACTATAACTATATTCTCTTTAAGCAGCTCACGCCAGCGCTCAACCTGCCCCATGTCGGCGCGTTTGCGGTCAACGGGATAAGCTTTAAGATGCCTAAAGAAATGGCGTCCCAAGATGGTCAGCACCCGATCCTTTAAACGGCGCGAGGAGGGATCGCCAAAAAAATTCTTGCGGTCGGCCAGGCTAACCGGAATATACTTGCGCTTAAAAATAACCTTAGGAACATACGCAGCCGCTTCAAAGGCAAAATTATCCAGCAGCGAACAGTGGTTCAGGCAGTAGAGAACATTCTCATGCTCTTCGGGAATATTCTCCAAACCGTACACCTTGGTCTTATTAAGCACCCGAAAAAGCATGAACGAACTGGCAATAGCCGTGCCAAAAGCCACGGAGAAACCCACACCCTGCCCAGCCTTCTGGCAGGCATCGGCCACGCGCGATTTTACATCGAGAACCTTTTTCGCTACCGCAGAATTGCGCATGCGCGAGCGGCGGGTAAAACGGCGCCAGCGCGCATTCAGCCTGCGCCACGCCGGATACTGGCGCAGCCCCGTGCGTCCTTTCCGGGACTTGCCGGCTTCTGCGGCAGAGAGCTTGCCATCTCTCATACGCTAGGCACCAAAACCGCTTAGCACATCGTTGGCCACCCCAATTTCCCATTTCAGGGTAACCGACCATTCGCGCTCACTGCCGCTGCATACGCGCAGGAAGCGATCTAAGCGCAGAAAGCCTACAGCACCCTTGCTGTCCACCAGCTCCATTACGCCCAGCATAAAATCCTTGTAGGGCCAATCGGAATCCAGCTCCAGCAACGCGGCGATACGCGCTCCAATATCTTCGCTGGGCTTGCCCAGGCAGCACAGCATCGTCTCTTCCAGAGCGTTGTTAACAGCCGGCTCAGAAAGGGCAAAGCCCTTGCGCATAAGCTCTACAGCTCCCTCTAAGTCGCCTGAACGCGCTCTGGCTTTAATGACCGCTTCGCGGTTGTCTATCTCTAAATACTTTTGCTCGGCATCCTTATAGCGCCCCAAGGCCTCGTAGCACATAGCCAGGCTGTTATAAAGCATGGGGATTAAGCAGGCATCAAGATATTTCTGCTTGAGAATAGTCTCGTATTCGGCGCAGGCTTCCTTAAAATTACCCTCATACCAATA
>JAFSXO010000246.1 GCA_017444045.1 bacterium
ATCTCTATTCTCAAGGATATGACGAATCACAGCGGTGAGACTGTATTTGAACAGGTACAGTTCATTGATCTCGACCAGCGATAACAGATTCATAAAAACATAAAAAACAGCATGGTTCTGCTGGGCTTCCCTGGCCCTTCTGTACACGATAAGCCCGATATTTACCGCATGGACGTGGCTTCGTTTCTGCTGGGGATTGGCCGTGGCTCGATTATAAGCCGCGAGGTAGTCGACAGCGAAAAAGCGCTCAGCGCGGGGATAGATTTTCTCACCCAGCGTTTTTCGGGCATGATAATGCTGTATGCCATAGCCCCGGACGACAAAATAGGCGAGGCCAGACAGGCGCTGCTGGCGGCGGCCGATAAGCTGAAGCGGGGCGATATATCCGAGCGCGATCTGCAGCGAGCCAAAAGCTTTCTGCGCGGCAATTTCCAGATAAGCAACGAGACCAATGCCGGCAAAGCGGAAAGCCTGGGCTTTTACGCCGCCCTGGGCGAGGAGAGATTTCCCGCCGATTACTGCGAACAGCTGGACGCCGTGACGGTGCGCGATGTAATGGAGACTGCCAACAAGTATTTTACCGACGGATATTACGCCATTACCATGTGCCGCGAGGCGCAGCCGGAGCAGAAACGCCGCAGCAAGCTGGACGATTACGACAGCATGGGACGGCGCCGCACTGCGGGAAGCAGGTGGTTTTAAATGCGCAGGAATATTTGGGGGCTGACCGTTTTGCTGCTGGCTCTGGTCTGCTCATTACCGGCTCTGGCAGAGCCTAAGCCTGCGGGGTCTCCCTACGAGTTTACCAAAAAGCTCAGCAAGATACATCCGCCTGCCACAACTTACACCCTTTATGACCGGGATGACAAAGCGGAACAGAAGAAGGGAAAGAAAGAACCCGGCGGGGCGGTGAACGCCTCTTCGGTGCAGCGCTTTGCTCTGCCCAACGGCCTAAGGGTGCTGGTGCAGGAGGTGCCTTACGACGATATCGTCGCCATCGAGCTTCTGGTCAGATGCGGGGTCTTTCAGGAAGAGAGCAATCTGGCCGGCTATACCAATTTTGTGCTGGAGATGCTGCTAAACCGGGTAGCGTCTGACAACGGCGAGGATGTCGCTGAAATTACGGGGAGCGTCGCCGATGTCGGGGTGACCCCAGATCTGGCCCGCCTGAGCATAGTAACCAGCTCGAAATACTGCGACTATTGGCTTAACCGTCTCTGCCATGCCCTTACGGTGCCGGAGTTCAGCGAGAAGGAGGCCGAAAATGTGCGCTCGCGCCTGCTCATCTCCCTGAAGGAGCGCGGCGGCGGTTTCTCAGAACTGTACGAGATCTTTCTGTCCCAGTTCTACCGCTATCATCCTTACAAACGCTCCAATTTTGGCAATGAGGCGGTGATCAAAAAAGCGACCGCTGCGGCTCTTAGCGATTTTTATAAGCGCCATTTTGGGGCGGATCATATGGTTATTTCGGTGTCGGGCCGCGCTAGCGCCCCGGAGCTGGTGAACATTATTAAAGCCCAGCTCTCCGGGCTTGAGCCGCATCCCGATGAGGTCGTCGCCACCCAATGGGAGGCACAGGCTCAGGAGAAGGAGATGTATCTGTCCTCCTCCGCCAATATGGCCTGGGTGCTGCTCGGCTATCCCGCGCCGCCGATGCTTTCCTCTGATTACGCGGCGATGCGGCTGGCTACCGCGGCCATTGGCTCGGGGCTTTCCTCGCGCCTATGGCTGGAGCTGCGCGAAAAGCGCGGTCTGGCTTACGAGCTGTCGGGGCGCTTTCCCGAGCTGAGCGGCCCCTCGCATTTCCTGTGCTACGCGGTGTGCAAGCCCACCTCGATAGGCGAGGTGCGCCGCCGCATGAAGGCCGAGCTGAAGCGCTTCCGCGATGAGGGCATCAGCGCTCAGGAGCTGGAGGACACGCGCAATATGCTTATCGGCGAGTATCTGCTCAAGCGGGAGACCAATGCTGGCCGTGCCCTGCGCGTGGGTATGGCCGAGCTGCTGGGGCCCGGCTATAGCGCCGACGCTCAGTATCTTTACGAGCTGCGCAAGGTTACGGTAGCCGATGTTAACCGCGTCGCTAAGAAATACTTAAATGAGCCGTGTCTGCTGGTCGCCCGTCCGGGAGGAAGATTCTATCTCGATTGGTAGAAGGTAGAAGCTAAGTTTTAAGAAAAACAGAGTGAGTTTTAAAGCAAATTATAGACGAAGTGTGAAGTGTAAGTTATGAAGCTGCCTAATATTGCGATTGACGGGCCTGCTGCCAGCGGCAAGACGACCGTAGCCCGTCTGCTGGCTAAAAAACTGGGACTGGTGTTCCTCGACACGGGGGCGATGTACCGCACTATAGCGCTGCTGGCATTGGAGCAGGGAATCGACAGCAGCGATCAGGAAGCGCTTACAGCGCTGGCTGAGCACTGCAATATGAGCGTGCGGGCTGCCGCCAGCGATCTGGGCTACGCTGTAGAGACAGACGGGCGCGATGTTACGGAGCTGCTGCACGAGCCGCGCATCGATAAGGCGGTAGCGGCGGTGGCTAAGATCTCCGGAGTTAGGCGCAGTCTGGTGCGGCGCCAGCAAGAAATGGCGGCTCGCGGCGGTATTATTATGGTCGGGCGCGACATCACCACGGTGGTCATGCCCGATGCCGAGTTTAAGTTTTTCCTCGATGCCGACGTTAAGGAGCGCGCCAAGAGGCGCTATTTAGAGCTGTGCCAGCAGGGCAGCAGCATAGGCGCCGAAGAGGTTCTGGAGCAGATGCGCGCCCGCGATTATGAAGACGCGCACCGCAGCGATTCCCCGCTGGTTCTGGCCGAGGGCGTGACCCGTTTTGACAGCACCGGCCTGACTATTGAGCAGG
>JAFSXO010000247.1 GCA_017444045.1 bacterium
AACTGGAACCAGCTCGTTGCGCAGAGTGCGGATACGTAGCCCCCGCTTGATTTCCTCAACTGTCAGCTCTTCACCGAGCAGGAACTTTTCGGTTAACTCATCATCGCTTTCAGCAGCCTTTTCGACCATCACGTCGCGCCAGTTCTTGGCGGTCTGCAGCAGCTCAGCGGGGATTTCTTCTTCCTCGACGCACTGCCCCAGCTCATCGGTATATACATAAGCGCGCATGGTCAGCAAATCGATATAGCCCTGAAAATCGGCCTCGGCTCCGATCGGCACCTGCACCGGAACGGCATTAGCTCCCAAACGATCGCTCATTTTATCCACTACGCCGAAGAAATTAGCACCAGTGCGATCCATTTTATTAATATATGCTATGCGAGGCACAGAATACTTGTTGGCCTGGCGCCATACCGTCTCAGACTGAGGCTGAACGCCTCCGACTGCGCAGAAAACAGCCACCACCCCGTCGAGGACGCGCAGCGAGCGCTCCACTTCAACGGTAAAATCAACGTGTCCCGGAGTGTCAATGATATTGATGACGTGATCATGCCACATAGCCGTAGTGACCGCTGAAGTAATCGTAATACCGCGTTCGCGCTCCTGAACCATCCAGTCCATAGTAGCAGAGCCGGCATCGACCTCGCCAATGCGGTGGGTTCTGCCGGTATAGAACAAAATGCGCTCCGTAGTCGTGGTCTTGCCAGCATCGATATGGGCGGCAATGCCGATATTGCGCACTTTACTCAGGTCAATGTTAGGAAGCTTAGACACTTTTCATCCCCAAAAACTATACCCAAAACTTTTTAAACATTAAAAACGGCGCTCAACAGCCATGCTAAGCGCCGTCTAATATTTAGCAAAAATTACCAGCGATAGTGAGCAAACGCCTTGTTAGCTTCAGCCATGCGGTGGGTATCTTCTTTTTTCTTGCAGGCAGCGCCGGCGCCGTTAGCGGCATCCATAAGCTCCGCTGCCAATCTCTCACGCATAGTGTTGCCGCCACGGGAACGGGCAGCGTTCAGTAACCAGCGCATTCCCAGGCTCTCTCTGCGCTCGGGACGCACTTCGGTAGGCACCTGGTAGGTGGCACCGCCAACGCGGCGGGCCCTAACCTCGATTGTAGGCATGGCGTTTTCCATAGCCTGCATGAAAACATCAAGAGGATCCTTGCCCGTTTTCTCACGGATGATCTCGAAAGCCGAATACACAATATTCTCGGCTATGCTCTTTTTGCCGCGCTGCATAACGCGATTCGTAAACTTGGTCAGAGTTTCACTTTTATACACCGGATCGGGAAGAATTTTTCTCTTAGGTGCTTTACGATTTCTAGACATTGATTATCCTCCGTCAACTGAATGCACATTGCACACCCAGGACAAACTAGCCAGCGGAAACAGATCCGCAAGCCCAGACAATATTATTTCTTGTCAGCGGTCTTTTTGGGACGCTTGGTGCCATACTTGGAACGGCTCTGGTTCCTCTTGGCCACGCCAGCAGCGTCGAGCGTACCGCGAATAATGTGATAGCGCACACCGGGCAGGTCTTTCACACGACCGCCACGGATAAGCACTACGGAGTGCTCCTGGAGGTTGTGACCCTCACCGGGAATATAAGCAGTGACTTCAATCTGGTTAGTTAAACGCACACGGGCAATTTTACGCAACGCAGAGTTAGGCTTCTTAGGGGTAACAGTGCTAACCTTGGTGCACACACCCTGCTTCTGAGGGTTACCGCCAATGTCGAAGCTTCTAGTCTTCAAAGAGTTGTAAGAGATCTGCAAAGCGGGAGCTTTGCTCTTACGACTCACCATTTTACGCCCGCGCCGAACGAGCTGATTGATAGTGGGCATTAAATTTACTCCCTAAATATAAGTCAGCCGAGAGCCGGCGCTTCTGAAAATAAATTTCAGCAAGCTCATGTTCTTAGCTTATCGATACACTGCATTTCTTTAAGCCTCCATCAGTCTTAGAAATGCCAAAATATTATATATTTTAACCTTGCAATTGTCAACAATCAATCTGACAAAAACAGCGCGCCCGCCGCTGGCAGCTAGACCAACGGCGAGCGCGCCGATACACTAAAGCATATCCAGGGCATCAAAGCGATGCCAGCGGGGCGCTATCTATACTCGCCGAAATCCATAATCGGATCCCCGTTAAGTCCCTTGATTAGCTCTTCCTTATCTCTGTCCTCGGGAAGAAGATCGTCATCGGTCTCTAAACGGATATTGCGAGCTGAATACGGAATAGCGGTGCGCGAAAGACCTACCTCAACATTGCGGTACTCTTCCATACCGGTACCGGCCGGAATAAGTTTACCTATAATAACATTTTCCTTAAGGCCGCGCAGATAGTCAGTCTTTCCGCTAATTGCCGCCTCGGTCAGCACCTTGGTGGTTTCCTGGAAGGACGCCGCCGACAGGAAGGATTCGGTGGCCAAGGACGCCTTGGTGACGCCTAGCAGCACTAAGCTGTAAGTAGCTCCCTTGCCCGGGCGCATATACTTGTTGCCATCCTCGTCGACATCCTCAACCATAGATTTTTCCACAGCTTCGTTAACATCGTCAACGACCAAACGATCCTGGGTGCTTCCGGGCAGGAAGTCGGTATCGTTAGAATCCACGATTTTAACCTTGCGCAGCATCTGGCGGACAATAACCTCAATGTGCTTATCGTTAATATCTACGCCCTGATCGCGGTAAACGGTCTGCACCTGGTCAACGATGTAATTCTGAACCGCGTTGAGACCGCGTACTTCGAGTACGCGGTGAGGATCCATAAAGCCATCGACAAGGATATCGCCACGCCTGACAGTAGCGCCTTCCTCTACAGTAAGCGCTGATTTAATGGGCAAGTGGATCTCTTCCTTAATCTCCTTGACTTCATCCTCAGCGCCATCCTTGGCTTCATCCTTGGGAACCACAACAGTGCCACCGTTAATGGTTACCAAAAGCATGCCCTTATCTTCTGACAGCTCAACAACACCGTCGATGCCGGCCATTTCGCCCTTATTCTTCGGCTTGCGCGCCTCGAAGAGCTCTTCTACGCGAGGCAGACCCTGAATAATGTCGTCCTGAGCCACGCCGCCAGTGTGGAAGGTGCGCAGAGTAAGCTGAGTACCAGGCTCACCGATGGACTGGGCAGCCACAATACCCACAGTAGCACCTATCTCTACCTGCTTGCCTGTTGCCAAGTCCTTGCCATAGCACTTAGCGCAGACGCCCTGAGTCGCCCGGCAGGTAAGCACGGAGCGCACTTCAATACCAGGACGCTTCCAGCGCTGTTCGGGCACGCCCTCTTCGGGAATAAAGCCCTTACTGTTCATATCGCGCGAAAGCCAGGCTTCAATTTCCACACTGCGCTCGTCATCGATCATCTCGTCCTTGCTGATAAAGCACTTGTTGCCCTCGCGATCCTCATATTCCAGATCGTTAACGAGATAACGTCCAACCAAACGCTCGGCCAAACCTTCTTTAATGGCATTGTTGTTAACTGCAGGCTCTAAACGCGTACCGCGGGTGCAGCCACAGTCGGACATGCGCACAATAATATCCTGCGAGACATCGATCAGACGGCGAGTTAGATAACCGGAGTCTGCTGTACGCAGAGCCGTGTCGGCCAAACCCTTACGAGCGCCGTGCGTACCGATGAAGTACTCCAGAACCGTAAGGCCCTCGCGCAGATTGGCGCGGATGGGCAGAGGAATGATGCGACCAGTAGGGTCAGCCATCAAACCGCGCATACCGGCCAGCTGCTTCACCTGGGCTGGGTTACCGCGGGCGCCTGACGTGGCCATCATGAAGACCGGGTTCAGACGGTCTAAGTGACGCATCATCGCCGCTTCGACCTCGTCTGTCGCCTCGCCCCAAATCTTCATCAGCTGATGATAATGCTCTTCCTCGGTCAGCAGACCACGGCGCAGATACGCGTCAGTCTTTTGCACCAGACTGTCGGCGTGCTCCAAGATAGCCGGCTTTTCGGGAGGGATCTTAATATCGGTGACGCTGATGGTCGTTCCCGAGCGGGTAGCGAACTTGTAGCCCAGCGCCTTAAGATTATCGAGGAAGGAAGCCGTACGCGTATTGCCATGCGCGGTGTGAACGCGCTTAACAAAGCGGACGACATCTTTTTTAACAAAGGTGCGGTTAATCTCTCTGAAGCACACAGGCCCCTTGCCCAGCTTGCAGCCATCCAACGGCTCGATGGAATGCACCTTGATATTTTCGGGAACGGCGTTCCACATAAACAGGCGCCCCACCGTGCAGCGTACCAGCTGATCGAAGATCTGCACGCGAATAGGAGCCTGCAGCTCTACTACGCCCGCATCGTAAGCCAGCATAGCTTCATCGATGCTGCTGAACAGCTTGCCCTCGCCCTTTGAGTCGTGCTTCTCGATGGTAAGATAATACATACCGAGAATCATGTCCTGGGTCGGCGTAGTCGCCGGCGAGCCATAAGCC
>JAFSXO010000026.1 GCA_017444045.1 bacterium
AAATACAGACGCGTTACATAAAATGCGGTCAGGAAGGTGGCCAGACTGAGCATGATGTAAAGCGCCAGGCCGGCGGGTGTGTCGCAGTGCTGGCTTACGCAGGTTAAAATCTCGTCCTTAGACCAGAAGCCGGCGAAGGGAGGAATACCGGCCAGAGCTAGGCAGCCCATTAAAAAAGCGAACCAGGTGCAGGGCAGGAGCTTGCGCAGGCCGCCCATGTGCCACATGTCGTTGCTGTGGCAGGCCACGATAACCGCGCCAGAGCCCAGGAACAGCAGGGCCTTGAAAAAGGCGTGGGTGAAAAGGTGGAACGTTCCCGCCGTATAGGCGCCGATGCCCAGAGCGGTCATCATAAAGCCCAGCTGCGAAATGGTGGAATAAGCCAGCACCTTCTTGATGTCGTTCTGTACGGTGGCTATAGAGGCTGCCAATAAGGCTGTAATCGCTCCTATGAAGGCGACAGCTAAGGCTGCGGAGGTGGGAACTCCGGCGGGATGGAACACGGGAAATATTCTGGCTACCAGATAAATACCGGCGGCAACCATGGTGGCGGCGTGGATTAGCGCCGAAACCGGGGTGGGGCCTTCCATAGCGTCGGGCAGCCAGATGTGCAGGGGGAACTGGGCGCTCTTGCCGACGGCGCCGCAGAATATGAGCAGACCCGCGACAGTCAGCATGGCCACATCAATATGTGAGGAGCCGGTGCTGAGAGTATTGGTTATGGTGACGAAATCGAAGTGCCTGAGGCTTATGCCGAGCAGTAGGATACCCATTAGCAGGCCTAAATCGCCAAAGCGCGTGACTATAAAGGCCTTCTTTGAGGCGTGGGCGGCGCTGGTCTTGAAATACCAGAAGCCGATCAGCAGGTATGAGCAAAGCCCCACCAGCTCCCAGAAGATGTAGGTCTGCAGCAGGTTGTTGGCCAGCACCAGGCCGAGCATGGAGAACATGAACAGCGACAGCCAGCCGAAGAAGCGGGACATTGAGGCCGAGCCTTGGGTGGGAAAATGGGGAATCTCGGCGCTCATGTAGGCGAAGGAGTAAATTTGGATGCACAGGCCGACAAAGCACACCATCGCCAGCATAAAGGCGGATAGATTGTCCACCAGCAACCCCAGCTCTATGGTGCCCAGCGGCTGTCCGGGCATCAGGTCGATCCAGGGAAAGCTCGCCTGCATGGGGGGAGCCTGGGGAGCGCTTAAGCGCTGCTGAAGTACGCCCAATGCGACCACAAGCGATCCGAGCAGGCCGGTTATAGACACGGCCGCTGACACCTTGCCCCAGCAGCGGGTTATGAAAGACACGATAATAAAGGCTATGAAGGGCAGCAGCGGTACGGCCCATACATAACTCGCGATTCCTGTTAATGGCAGATAACTTTCGGTGGTCACGTGCTTAGCCTTTCAACTCGTTGATGCCGTCGGTATCGATATGGCGGAAGTTGCGGTAGATAGACAGTATAATGGCGATGCCTATGGCCGATTCGGCGGCCGCTACGGCTAGGCCGAACATGGCGAGTATGATCCCGTCCAGATGGGGGAGAAAATGGGCGAAGGCCACGAGATTGATATTTACCGCGTTAAACATCAACTCCAGCCCCATAAGCATGGCGATGCTGTTTCGCCTGGTTAACACGCCGTAAAGCCCTATGCAGAAAAGGAGAGCGGCGACTGATAAAACGCTGTGTAACTCTAACTGATACATAGTTATTCCTTTGCGGGCGTTGAGGCAGGCTCGGCGGGAGAGGCGGGAGCATCTGCAGGGGTGCCGCTGTCTGCTGGGCTTCGGTCTTCCTTGCGGGCTAAAGCGATCGCAGCGATGAGCGTGGCCAGAATAATAACGGAGATTAACTCGAAGGGTACTGCGTAAGGGGTCAGCAGGCGCAGGCCGATGTTTGTAGTGCTTAGTGACGTTATATCGATGGCGCTGCTGCTGGCTGCCGTGCTGTTCGCCCACCCAGCGAAGCCGAATTTAGAGCTAGATACTGTCAGCCAGAGCAGCCCAAAAAGCAGGACACTGGCGAACAGTCCCATGAACGGCTGAAAAAACGTGGTGTTCGGGCGCGGTTCCATCATCTTGTCGGTCAGCATTACCGCGAAAAGCAGCATGGTAGCGATAGCTCCGACATAGACGAGAAGCTGCAGGGCGGCCATAAAGGGACAGCCCAGCAGAGCGTATATTCCCGCGGCGCAGACAAAGCAGACGATCATGGCGATACCCGCGTGAAATACGCGCTTAACGGTAACTACGCACAGACCGCTGATGAGCATGACCGCAGCGAAGCACCAGAACAGCAGGGTGTCTATTGGAAAGCTATCCCATGCGTAAATATCCATAGAGAACGGCATTAGCTTAGCCCTCCGTAGTAGATCTGCTGCACAGCGGCGATAACGGTGCAGACGATAACATTGGCGATTGACAGCGGCAAAAGGAACTTCCAGCCGAAGTTCATTAGGTGATCGGGACGGACGCGCACGAAGGTCCAGCGTATCCACATGAGGATCAGCAGCACTGAATAGGCTTTAATGGAAAAAACGACCAATCCGACGAGTAAGTCGAAATACGGCAGTATGCAGAAGCCCAGATTAAGCTCAGGCGGGGGAGTTATTCCAGGAATGCTCCAGCCGCCCAGAAATACGGCGGTGAATATGCTGCTGACTACGAAGGCGTTGGAGAACTCTGCCAGGTAGAACATAGCAAAGCGCATGCCCGAATACTCGGTATTGAACCCTGTTCCGAGCTCCTGCTCGGATTCAGGCATGTCGAAGGGGGGGCGGTTGCTTTCGGCGATTGCGCATATGAAATAGACCGCGGCTCCTATAACGCTGGGAATGATAAACCAGCCTAAGAAAGGAATGCCGAACAGTCCCTGCGTCTGCGCCTTGACTATATCGCCGAGGGAAAGCGAGCCAGCCAAAATAATCGGCCCCATGAGGGCGAATACCATGGGGATCTCGTAGGAGAGCATCTGCACCACGGAGCGAAAACCGCCCAGCATGCTGTATTTGTTGTTTGATGACCAGCCAGCCGTTAGGATGGAAAAGACCGTGAGGCTGGGGACGGCCACGATATACAGAAGGCCAACGTTCAGATCGGCAAAAGCAAAGGTTACCTGCTCGGTTTGGTGATACGAGGTTGCCGACCAGGGAATGGGCACGTAAACAGCTATAGCCGCCAGCATAACTACGATGGGGGCGAGGATAAACCCCAGTCTGTCGACCTTGCTGGGAATAATATCTTCTTTAAAGATCAGCTTGGTGGCGTCGCACGCGGTGGCAAACCAGCCTCCCAGCCACATAGATTTTTGGGCCATCATCTTAGGCCCGCACAGCATAGGGCCCTGGCGGCGTTGGATCCTGCCGCTAATTTTGCGCTCCAGCCAGATCAGAAACAGCGCATTAACCGAAACAGCGGCATAGATAGCGATGAGGGCTATGAGCATAGCCAGCCCCACTGCAGCCCAGGTAGGAAGAGTTATATTCCAAGGCTTAAGTATGTCGGCAAACAGTCTATTACAAATAGGTTCCACGGATAACCTGCGGTTTCTGGCGCGGGGCCAAGGTCGGCGGAGGGCAGATCAGCGATCTGTCTCCGGCAGCACTATGTCGAAGCTGGCGCTCATGGCGACGATGTCGGAGAACAGACAGTCCCTGAACAGATGGGAAAAGACGCTGCAATGGCTGAACGAGGGAGTGCGGAATTTGCAGCGGTAGGGGCGCTCGGAGCCGTCTGATACCAGATAGCAGCCGAGATCGCCGCGCGAGGATTCAATGCGCACATAGGTCTCGCCAGCCGGAACCTTCAGCTCGTAAGGCTGGCGGGCCAGATACTCGCCCTTGGGAAGCTTCTCGGCGCACTGGCGCAGGATGCGTGCGCTCTGGCGCAGCTCCTCCATGCGTATGCGGTAGCGGGCGAAGGTATCGCCTTCTGTGCGTATAGGCACGTCGAATTCTAGCTCGGGGTATACAGAATACGGCTCAATTTTGCGTATATCGTTGTTGAGGCCGCAGGCTCTGAGGTTGGGACCGCACACGCCGTATCGCAGCGCATCGGCCTGCGACAGCACGCCGACGCCTTTGGTGCGGTTGTAGAATATGGGATTCTCGTCGATTATGGCTTCGTATTCGCTGGAGAGCAGGGGCTCCCAGTAGTCTAGGAAGGCTATCATGCGATCTAAGAAGCCGGGCTTTATGTCGCAGGCCACGCCGCCGATGCGCATATAGTTGTACAGCAGGCGCGCTCCGCAGGTCTCTTCAAAGAGGTCGAGCACCTTTTCGCGGTCGCGGAAGCCGAAGAGAAACGGGGTCGTGCCTCCCAGGTCTAGGGTAAAGGTGCCGTAGGCGAGCAGATGCGAGGCTATGCGGTTTAGCTCGCTCATTATCACGCGCAGGTACTCAGCGCGAGGCGGGATGGTGAGATCGAGCAATTTCTCTACCGCCATGACGTAGGCCAAGCTTGAGGTCATGGCTGAGCAGTAGTCCACGCGGTCGGCGAGGGGAACACCTTGAGCGTAGGTGCGGTGCTCCATGATCTTTTCTATTGAGCGGTGCAGGAAACCGACGTTAGGCCGACAGGCTACAACGCGCTCGCCGTCCAGGGTCAGGGACAGCTGCAGCACGCCGTGGGTTGACGGGTGGTGCGGGCCCATTTTTAGCTCGAACTCTTCGGTTACCAAATCCGGATTGGGGGGAAAGGTGCTCATACGTTCCTCTGGCTCTGAATTGCGCTGCTGCGGGGTTATTCGGGACGGTGAATGAGATTGGGATGGGTGTAATCCTTGCGCAGCGGATAGCCCTCCCAACCGTCAAACATCATAATGCGCCGCAGATCGGGATGCCTGCTGAAGGTAACGCCGAACAGGTCGTACACCTCTCGTTCGCTCCAGTTGGCACCCTCCCAAATATCGCTAACAGTTTCTATCTGTGGATCGCGGCGCGGCAGAGCAGTTTTAACCATTAGGCGATGGCCCAGGGGGTGCGAATACAGAGAATAAACCAAAACTATCTCATCGCGGTCGGGCCAGTCTTGGGCGGTGACAAACTCAAAGTAGGTGAGCTGAGCTGCTGGATCGTCGCGCATCCATAGGCATAGACCATGGAGGTCGGCGCTGTTCACCACTATGGCATCGGGGTTGGCAGTGTCGGCCTTGGCGTGCAGATCGGGCATAGCCTGATTGGCCGCTTTGATGAATTCGTCTCTATTCATGCTTCTGTCCCCTGATGTCGAGTATCTGCAGATCGTCGAAGGCGCGCGGCGGAACTAAATTATCCAGAGCCAGGCGGCTGGCATTGGCCTCCTGTCCGATGCGGATTGCCGCACCTCTTGGCTGGCCGAGCTTGTAGGTGCGCACTTTTTTCTGAACGGCTAAGCAGCCCTGCAGTAAGGCTTCCGGGCGGGGAGGGCAGCCGGCGATATACACATCGACGGGAATGATTTTATCGACGCCCTTGAGCACCGAGTAGCTGTCATAGTAGAATGGACCGCCGTTGCTGGCGCAACCGCCCATGGCGACCACGAAGCGTGGCTCGGACATCTGCTCGTAGAGCATTTTTACGCGGGGAGCCATTTTTAGGGTAACGGTTCCAGCGATGAGCATTACGTCTGACTGGCGCGGGGAAGCGCGGTAAAACATGCCCAGACGGTCGAAGTCGTAGCGCGAGGAACCCGTGGCCATAAGCTCAATAGCGCAGCAGGCCAGGCCGAAGAGCATATACCACATAGAGTAGGCCTGGGCGTTGTCGATGCCCCAGTTGACGGGAGCCATGACGATAGAGGCCCCTGGAAGGCGCTCTGCGTAAACAGAGCCTTTGTTTAACAGGCCCATTAAACCCATTTCGTAGCTCCCTTCTTCCAAGCATAGCCCAGGGCTGCAACAATTATGGCCAGGAATATGAGCATATCGGCCGATGCCGTGAGCACCTGGCCCAGAGCGCACATTTTGCGGAAGGCAACTGCCCAGGGTATAGTGAACGCGGCGTCGACATCAAAAAGCATGAAGAGCAGGGCGAACAGATAATAGCGCGCGTTATAGCGCACCCAAGCCGATGGCTTGATCACTTCGCCTGATTCGTAGTGGCGCACCTTGGTAGGGGTTTTATGGGAGCCAGCCATTAATATATTGATGACTACCGCTCCGATTGACATGGCTGCTCCTCCGAAGAAGAACAGTATGACAAAGGCCAGATTAAAGTTCGTTTCAGCCATAATTGCGTCTGCAGGGTCCCTTTATCTGTGGGTAAGCTGTTGAGACTTTCCCGTGTTTGCAAAATATAAAAAACATTACATAATTGCCTGCTAAAAGGCAAATATCCTGCTCAGTCGATGTCGGCAACTTAGCGATCGGCTAAGGTGCTGCTACCCTTAAGTTTTAAGGATGTCGGTGTCATTGAGCTAAACTGTATTCTCATTAACTTAAGCAATGGATCCCCATTATAACTCCCCCTAAAGCTTCTTGTATACTTTAAACAGTTGCTGGGGTTGACCTAATAAAATACCTCAAGTAATGTTGGATTATTACTGCCAACCAGCCCGTTGGTAATGATAGTGTGTGTATAATGGTGTAAATTGAATAGAGCCAAAGTGCTCACCTTTAGGTATAATGTCAAACGAGCAAATCCAACATAATACCAAGGGGAATGAACACGATGGCTCAACTCAATATTACAT